>NZ_JBNCLC010000011.1:91725-202041 GCF_049844475.1 Micromonospora sp. DT47
TTTTCACCCCCCCGTCACCCCCCCCCCGGGGGGGGGGGCGGGGGGGGGGGGGGGGGGGGGGGGGGGCGCCCCCCCCCCCCCCCCACCACCGCCTCAGATCACTTCCAGCTGCCCTCGATGCCGTTCAGCACGGTCGCGGTGTCCTTGCCGTTGATCCAGTCGGCCATGCCCTTCCAGAAGGTGCCCGCGCCGACGGCGGCCGGCATCAGGTCGGAACCGTCGAAGCGGAAGACGCCGCTCTTGTCCTGCAGGATCTGGACGGAGAGCTTGTCGATCGGGCTGGCGACGTTGGCGATGTCCAGCTTGTTGTTCGCCGTGACCCAGTTGCCGAGCTTCGCGCGGCTGTTGACGTACTCGCCGGAGGCGAGGTAGGTCTGCACCGCCTGGACCTCGGGACGGTCGGCGTAGGCGACGACGAACTCGCCGGCACCCAGCACGGGCTTGCCCTTGGCCGGGTCGATGGCCGGGAAGTAGAAGGCGAACGCGTCGCCGTCCTCGGCCACCTTGGTGCCGTCGGGGAACTGGTTGGCGTAGAACGACGCCTGCCGGTGCATGGCGCACTTGCCGGTGGTGATCGGCAGGCCGGCCTCACCGAAGGCGGTGGTGCCGATGCTCTTCACGCCGCCGAAGCCGCCGTTCATGTACTTCTCGCTCTTGAGGATGGTGCCGGCCCGGTCGACCGCCTCAACCACCCGCGGGTCGTTGAACGGGATGGCGTGGGTGGTCCACTGGTCGTAGACCTCGGGGCCCTGCGTCCGCAGCAGCACGTCCTCGATCCAGTCGGTGGCCGGCCAGCCGGTGGCGTCACCGGACTCGATGCCGGCGCACCACGGCTTGGTGCCGCTCGCCGCGATCGTGTCGCTGAGCTTGATCAGGTCGTCCCAGGTGGTGGGGACCTGCCAGCCCTTCTCCTTGAAGGTCTTCGGCGAGTACCAGACGAAGGACTTCACGTTGGCGCCGAGCGGCACGCCGTAGAGGGTGCCGTTGACGGTGCCGTACTTCAGCCAGTCGGCCGGCAGGTTCTGCTCCGCCATGGCCTTGGTGTCGGCCCCGAGGGACTTCAGCTTGCCGGCGTCGGCGAACCGCTTGACCAGACCCGGCTGGGGCACGAACGCCAGGTCGGGCGCGTTGCCACCGTCGACCCGGACGGGGAGCTGCGCCTCGAACTCGGCGTTGCCCTCATAGTCGATCTTGATGCCGGTGCAGTCGGTGAACTGCTTCCAGGACTGCTCCAGCAGGTCGGCCTCCGCGTCCCGGATCGACGCGTAAATGGAGACCTTCTTGCCGTCCTGGCCCTGGTACTTCTCGTATGCGGCGCACTCCGGGGAGCTCGCCTTGCCGCTCTTCTTGTCGTCGCCGGTGCCGCAGGCGGTGGCGCCGAGCGCCAGCCCCAGCACGCCGGCGATCGCGAGAGCCTGGCGTGACTTGGCAAACGCCATGCCGTTCTCCTTCCTTGCCGGCGCGTCACGGGTGGGGGCCCAGCGCCGGTCCGATGGTCGTTCCCACATGTAAGCGCTTGCATCCCGTCCGGTCCACCCCCTACCGGACACGGCCCGGTAACAATCCCGAAACCCGCCCACCGGCCGTGGGTGCGCTCCCATGAGCCGTTGGGAGTCGGCGGCCCGATCGGGGCCCCGGACGCTTCCCATCGACGGAGGTTCCTGCCACTCTGAACGGCAGGAATTGAAGAATTTCAACATTGGAGGTGCTGGATGCGTAGACGGTGGTGGAGCCTGCTGGCGGCCGCCCTGCTCACCGCGGGGACCCTGCTCCCGGCGAGCCCGGCGATGGCCGCGCCGACCTTCAAGGTGCCGTTCCCCTGCGGCCAGTCCTGGTCCGGCCAGACCCGGTCCGACCACAGCCCGGCGTACGCGATCGACTTCAACCGGACGGACGACCTCGGCGACCCGGTGGTGGCCAGCGCCCCCGGCACCGTCGACCGGGTCACCGACCTCGGCGGCACCAGCTACGGCAGGTACGTCCGGATCGACCACGGTGGCGGCTACACGACCTACTACGCCCACCTCAACGGCTTCAACGTCTCGGTCGGCCAGACCGTGGGTTACGGCAAGGTGATCGGCTGGGTCGGCAGCACCGGTGGCTCCACCGGGCCGCACCTGCACTACGAGCAGCGGGTCAACGGCAACGACATCCAGGTCCGGTTCAACGGGTCGCTCGCCCTCTACTGGGGCACGAAGACCTACAGCAGCGACAACGCCTGCTCCGGCACCACCGGGTCGGGCACGGTGAACACGGCCGGCGCCAACCTCACCGTCCGCTCCGGGCCGGGCACCGGCTACGCCGCGGTCGGCTCGGTCGCCGACGGCACCAGGGTCACCATCTACTGCCAGACCAGCGGCACCACGGTCACCGGCACCTACGGCACCAGCTCGATCTGGGACCGGATCGGCACTGGTCGATACATCGCCGACGCCTACGTGTACACCGGCCACGACAGCTGGATACCCAACGTCCCGCGCTGCTGAGGCACGGGGGCACGGGGCAGGGGCGCCGGTGTCCGGGGCCCCTGCCCGTGGCGGGTCAGCCGCGCGAGCGGCAGACCGCTGCGGACAGCACGGCGCCGAGGTCATCGGTGCCGGGGGTCTCCTGTCTGGGAGGACGGAGATCCCGGAACCGACGACCCCGGCGGGTCATGGGTGGATACGAAGCGGGCATCAACCAGAGAAGACGCCGAAACCCGGGCCGACCACCAGGCCGACCACGATGAGGACGACGCCCCACAGGATCTGCCGGCGGAAGAGGGCCAGGACGCCGGCGACAATAAGTACCAATGCGAGAATCCAGAGAATCAGCTCCATGGCGGCTGAATACCCGAGCCACCGCTCCAGGAAACCTGGTTCTCAGTCGATGTGATCTCCCAGGTGGAAGACGCTGTAGGCCTGCTTGATCACGGGGTGGGCGACGTTGCGGACCCGTACCCCGCCCGGGGTCGTGCCCCGCTCGGTGCCGGCATGCGCGTGCCCGTGCAGGGCCAGCGCGGTCGGTGCCGAGTCGATCGCCTGACCCAGCTGGTACGACCCGAGGAACGGGTAGATCTCCAGCGGCTCCCCGGCGAGCGTGTCCGGTACGGGGGAGTAGTGGGTCAGCGCGACCAGCACGTCACAGTCGAGCCCGCGCAGCGCCTTCCCCAGCGTCTCGGCGCTCTCGTTGGTGGTCCGGACGAAGGCCTTCATCTCCGGCTCGCCGAAGTCGCTGGCGCACCGGCCGGCGAAGCCGCCGCCGAAACCCTTGACCCCGGCCACGCCGAGCCGGCCGCCGGCCCACTCCAGCACCGTCCCGGTCCCCTCCAGCACGGTGATCCCCGCGTCCTCCAGCACCTTGACCACCTGCGGCGCCTGGTCGCACTGGTGGTCGTGGTTGCCGAGCACGGTGATCACCGGCACGCCCAGCCCACCGAACTCCTGCGCCACGCAGCGCGCCTCCGACTCGGTGCCGTGCCGGGTCAGGTCGCCGGCGAGCAGCAGCACGTCGGCGCAGTCGGGCAGTTCCTCCAGGGCCGGCCGGAACCGGCCGACCACGTCCTCGTCCAGGTGCACGTCGCCGACGGCGGCGATCCGGATCATCGTCGGGTCCTCCTCACGGCAACTCCTCCGCCTGGGTCGGCGCCTGCGCGCGGATCACTCCGATGTCGCTGGTGATCGCCACGTCGGGGAAGCGTTCGGCGACCCGACGCAGGATCTCCTCCCGTCGGTGCGGGCTCTCCACCTCGCCGTAGAGGACCAGGCCGCGCTCCCGGCGGACCACGGTGATCCCCTGTTCGGCGACGTCCGGGTCCTCGGCGAGCAGCCGGTGGATCTCCGCCTCGACGTACTCGTCGGGCGGGCCGGCGGCGCCATACTCCGTCACGGTGTCTCCTTCCCTTCGGGGGTGTGGGCGTACGGCACGGGCATGCCCGCGTACGGGACCACGTCCAGCCGGTCCAGCAGCACCAGGAACGCCTCGGCGTACGGCGAGTGCTCCGTCTCCTTCCGTACCCGTTCCCAGTCGATCTGTTCCCGCAGCGACCGGGCCAGCGGCAGGCCGCGGGCGAAGTCGCAGTAGTGCTGGGAGAAGCTGAGCAGCTTGTGCACCATCAGCCGGGTGGCCGACAGCACCGGCATGTGGATCGCGTCCACCGGGCGGACCACCGTGTCGTCGAAGGTCTCCGGGGTCACCGGGGTCTCGATCGGCCGGTGGATCAGGTCCACCATCCGCCCCTCGTCGTAGACCTTGACCAGCCAGTCCTCCGGTGGGCGCTCGCCGGTGAAGCCCTCGGCCACCAGCGCCTCCAGCGCCCGATCGACGTCCTCCTCGCGGAGCAGGAAGTCCACGTCGTGCTCGCTGGAGTGGCCGCCGTGCGCGTAGACGGCGAAGCTGCCGCCGAGTGCGAAGGGGATGTCGTTCTGCTTGAGCACGGCGGCGACCCGCTTGAGGGTGTGCAACAGGCTCTCGTCCCCGCGCTCGGCCATCTGGTTCTCCCGTCATGAAGGTGGACAGGCGGTAGGAAATGACTTTGCGTACCCGGTAGGTCCGTCACCCACACCTCGGCGCCGCCGGGCGGGCCGGCACCGAGACCACCAAACGGACATATCCCCTCGCGGTGAGCGCGGGTCGGATAACCTGTGCAGGATGGTCAGAGCACAGCGGGCGACCGGCGGCAGGGCCCGACTGCGCCGCGTGGCCCTGATCGGCATCGACGGCTCGGGCAAGACCACCCAGGCGCACCGGCTCGCCGACGCCCTCACCGCGGCCGGTTGCCCGGCCACCTACCACCGCAACGCCGGCGGTCGACGCTGGCTCGGCCGGCTCGCCAACCGCCTCGGCCGCCCGGACGCGCAGCGCCTGGTGGGCCGCGACGGGCTGCTCGCCGTGGAGTCGGTGCTGCGCTGGCTGGCCATCGCGGCCGCGCTGCTCAGCTGCCTGATGACCGGTCGCATCGCCGTGATGGACCGCTACGCCGCCTGCCAGTACGCCAGCATCCGGGCGCACGGCGGGCACCGCTGGGAGCGGCTGGCCCGGGCCGGCTACCGGGTCTTCCCGCCGCCGCAGGTCACCTTTCTGCTCGCCGTCGACCCGGCCGAGGCGTACCGGCGGATCGAGCGGCGCGGCGACGACCACGAGACGATGGGCTGGCTGACCGCCGCTGACATCGCGTACCGGTCGCTGCCCGAGTACCCCACCTTCGTGCTGGTCGACGCGGGCGGTCCGCCGGACGAGGTGTCCCGCCGGATCCGGGCGCACCTGGCCGGCTGGCTTTCACCCGCCGCCGAGCCACCGGCCGCCGAGCCTCTGGTCGACGAACCCCCGGCCGGCGGGCCGCCCCTGGAGCTGCTGCCGGTTCAGGCCCTGCCGTAGACCGGGACGGACGCCCCGCTGGTCGGCGCGGACTCATCGGAGGCGAGGAAGCGGACCACCGGGGCGATCTCCGCCGGGGTGACCCAGCGGCGGTGGTCGGCGCCCGGCTGGGCGGCCCGGTTCGCCGGGGTGTCGATGACGCTCGGCAGCACGGTGTTGCAGCGCACCCCGGATGCCCGGTACTCGACCGCGACCGCGTTGGCGAAGGCGAGCACCGCCGCCTTGGCGGTGGCGTAGCCGGCGGCGCCCGGGAAGGGGGCGAGCGCGGCCCGGGCCGACACGCAGACCACTGCGCCACCGCCGGCCGCCATCAGGTGCGGCAGCGCCGCCTGGGTGACCAGGTAGGTGGGGCGCAGGTTGATCGTCAGCATCCGCTCGAACTCCTCGACCGGCGTCTCGTGCACCCGGCCGCCGCTGGCGTACCCGCCGACCAGGTTGACCACGGCCCGCAGCGGCGCCGCCGGGTCGCCGGCGGCGACCTCGACGGCGCGGGCCACGCCCGCCGGGTCCATGAGGTCCGCGGTCAGCCGGACCGGGCCCGGGCCCGCCGGCCGCGTCGCGGGCCCGCCCTCCCGCTGGGGTACGACGACCCGCCAGCCCGCCTCGGCGAAGGCGGCGGTGACCGCCCCGCCCAACCCGCCGGTGCCACCGGTGACCAGCACACTGCGTTCCGCCATGCGCCACACCGTAGCCTGGTCGATTCGACCTGGCCGGACGAGGCGGGTCGGGCTGCGGGAATGGCAGTCTGTGCGGGGGCGGGACCGGTGCGGGGGATACTTCTGTGAGATGGGCGCGGTCATGGTTGACGCTCGGGTCGTATGAAAGTAAGTTTCATCCGTGGTGAAGAGTCCGAAGATTTCTGCGGGTCACGAGACCGGTGGGCTGATCGTCCACATCAGTGGCCTGCTCCCGTCGCTGTCGCCCGCCGAGCAGCGGGTGGCCCGGCTGGTCGTCGCCAACCCGGCCGACGCCGCCCGGCGGACCATCACCGACCTCGCCACCGCCGCCGAGACATCGGAGGCCACCGTCATCCGGTTCTGCCGGTCGGTCGGCATGGACGGCTACCCGCAGCTGCGGATCCGGCTCGCCGCCGAGGCCGCCCGGCGGGTCGAGCCGCCGGACGCCCGGGTGGTGGGCGGTGACATCCCGCCCGGCGCCGACCTGGCGCAGATCATCGCCACCATCGCGTTCAACGACGCCCGGGCGGTCGAGGAGACCGCCGAGCAGCTCGACCCGGCCGTCTGCGAGCAGGTGGTGGAGGCCATCGTCGCCGCCGGTCGGATCGACGTCTACGGCGCCGGGGCCAGTGGCTTCGTCGCCTCCGACTTCCAGCAGAAGCTGCACCGCATCGGCCGCACCGCGTTCTACTTCCCGGACGTGCACACCGCGCTGACCTCGGCCGCGCTGCTCGGCAAGGGCGACGTCGCGGTGGGCATCTCGCACACCGGCACCACCTCCGACGTGATCGAGGTGCTCGAACAGGCACGGGCCCGGGGCGCCGCGACCGTGGCGCTGACCAACTTCCCCCGCTCGCCGATCACCGAGGTGGCCGACTTCGTGCTCACCACGGCCGCCCGCGAGACGACGTACCGCTCCGGCGCGATGGCCAGCAGGCTGGCCCAGCTCACCGTGGTCGACTGCCTCTTCGTCGGGGTGGCCGCCCGGAACCGGGCGCGCGCCCGTAAGGCACTGGAGGCGACCGCCGAGGCGGTGCGGTCCCACCGGGTCGGCTCCGGCCGGAGGCGCTCGTGACCGCCGGCAAGGTGGAGCCGGAGGGGGTGGCCGTGGTGCGGGCGGTGGTCCGGGTGGGCGCGCCGACGGAGCGGCGCAACCCGCACAGCGTCGACCTCGACCTGATGTCGACCCGCGACGTGCTCACCGTGATCAACGACGCCGACCGGCGGGTGCCGGCCGCGGTCGCCGAGGTCCTTGACGAGATCGCCGTCGCCGTCGACCTGGCCGTGACGGTGCTGCGCGGCGGGCACCGGGTGCACTACTTCGGGGCCGGCACCTCCGGGCGGCTCGGCGTGATCGACGCCGCCGAGCTGGCGCCGACGTTCAACTCCCCGCGGGACTGGTTCTGTGCCCACCTCGCCGGTGGCCCGGACGCGATGTGGCGCGCCGTCGAGGACGCCGAGGACGACGACCTCGGCGGCGCCGCCGAGGCCGCCCGCTGCGTACGTCCCGGCGACCTGGTCGTCGGGCTGGCGGCCAGCGGTCGCACCCCGTACGTCCTGGGGGCACTCGCCACCGCGCGGGCGCAGGGCGCCTCGACGGTGCTGCTCTGCGCGAACCCGGAGGCGGTGGCCGCATCGTCGGTCGACGTGTTCATCGGGGTGGACACCGGACCCGAGGTGGTGACCGGGTCGACCCGGATGAAGGCGGGCACCGCGCAGAAGCTGGTGCTGAACACCTTCTCCACGGCGGTGATGGTGCGGCTCGGCCGCGTCTACTCCAACCTGATGATCGACATGGTGGCGACCAACGCCAAGCTCCGGGGCCGGATGATCTCCATCCTGATGGAGGCCACCGGCTGCTCCGAGGAAATCTCCCGGCGGGCCCTGCACGAGGCCGACGGCGACCTGAAGACCGCGCTGGTCTCGCTGCTCTCCGGGGCCGGCGTCAGCGCCGCGCGGGCCGCGCTGGCCCGCTCCGCCCACCAGGTCCGCGGCGCGCTCGCCCTGCTCGCCTCCTGATCCCCGCCCGCGCGGGTCCCCCGCTCGGGGTGACGCGGAACACGCTCCGGACGGGACGTGCGCCACGCCCCGGATTGTTGTCCAGGGCGTGGGGTAATCCAGATTCCATGGATGAACCGACCGGCCGACCGGTGCGTATCCAGCAGTGACCAGGATCGCAGCCGGACGGTGACGAGGGTCGCTGTGTTCTTGGAGCGCGCAATGATGCGATGCCCCGGGAGCGGACGACGATACCCCGTCCCACCAGCCCGTTCGTGGTGCCCATCGGCGAGCCGCCAGACGGGGTGCTGACAGCAAACGTGGACCGGGCTTACAGCTGATACTCAGGCATTCGTGACACTTTCGACTCACGACATGGAATCCCCGACACGTCTCATCTGTTGTGCAGGTGTCAGCGCCGGCGGAAACAGCGGGAGTTACGGGGGAGGGCTGATGGACGTGGGGATGGCAAGGAACCGGGCAACCGGCGCGAGCGAGGGGACCGTGGGCAACGTGGACAAGAAGATTGGCATGCGAACCGACGAGGTTGCCGAGGAGCGCGACCTGGTCGGCGTCTACCTTCACGAGATCTCCCGGACGCCACTGCTGGACGCCGCCAAGGAGGTCGATCTCTCCAAGGCGATCGAGGCCGGCCTCTACGCCGAGCACCTGCTCGGCGAGGACCGCGTACCCGCCGGCGTCGACCGGGACGACCTGGAGCGTCTGGTCGTCGAGGGCGAGCGGGCCAAGGACCTCTTCATCCGGGCCAACCTGCGGCTGGTCGTCTCCATCGCCCGCCGCTACGTGCGGTCCGGGATGCCCATGCTGGACCTGATCCAGGAGGGCAACACCGGTCTGGTGCGCGCCGTCGAGAAGTTCGACTACGAGCGCGGCTACAAGTTCTCCACCTACGCCACCTGGTGGATCCGCCAGGCCATCAGCCGGGCGATCGCCCAGCAGGAGCGCACGGTGCGTCTGCCCGTGCACCTGGTGGAGGACGTCAACCGGATGCGCAACATGGCCCGGCAGCTCACCCGTGAGCTGGGCAGCGACCCGGAGCCGGAGCAGATCGCGAACGCCCTCGGCGTCACCGTCGAGCGGGTCAACGAGCTGGTCCGCTGGTCGCAGGACACCGTCTCGCTGGACACCCCGATCGGCGACGACGGCGACACCAAGCTCGGCGACCTGGTCGCCGACAGCGACGCCCCCTCGCCGGAGGACATCGTCCTCACCGGCCTGGAGCGGCAGCGCATCGAGGGTCTGCTCAACCACCTCGACGACCGGTCCGCCGGCATCATGCGGGCCCGGTACGGGCTGGAGGACGGGCGGGAGCACTCGCTGACCGAGGTCGCGTCGCGCTTCTCGCTCTCCCGGGAGCGGATCCGCCAGCTGGAGATCCAGGCGCTCGGCCGGCTCCGCGAGCTGGCCCGGGCCGAGGGGCTCCAGGCGGCCTGACCTGGTAGTAATGACGGCGAACGGCCGGCGTCCGATAGGGGGACGCCGGCCGTTCGCCGGGTCGGTGGGTCAGCCGACCCGGCCGTAGCCGGCGATGCTCATCATGTTCATGTCCCGCTTGAGCACGTTGCGACCGGCGCTCGGCGCGTCGATCACCTGCCCGCTGCCGACGTAGAGGGCGACGTGCCCCAGCCCTGAGTAGAAGACCAGGTCGCCCGGGCGCAGCGCGCTGCGGCTGACCCGCGACGTGGCGTTCCACTGCATCGCCGCGTTGTGCGGCAGCGACTTGCCGGCCGCCCGCCAGGCGGCGAGGGTCAGGCCCGAGCAGTCGTACCCGTCCGGGCCGTCACCGCCCCAGACGTACGGCTTGCCGATCGCCCCGTACGCGTACCGCACCGCCGTCCCGGCGGCGCCGGAGACCGCTGGCGCGGCGGTGCTGGCAGGGGAGGCAGCGGACGACGCCGGTCGGGGCGCGGGCGCCTCGGTGGCCCGCCCGTAAGCCTCCCGGCGCAGGTCGTACAGCTTCGCCAGGTCCTGCTCGATCTTCTTTTTGGTCGCCGTGATCGTGCGCGACTGGGCGTTCTGCCGGGCGAGCGTCGCGTCCAGCCGGGCCTTCTCGTCGAGCAGCTTCCGCTGGTTCGTGGTGAACCCGGCGATCCGCTCCTGGCGCTGCCGGGTGACCTGGTCGATCGTGCTGAGCTTGTCCATCAGCGAACCGGAGCCCGGTTCGAGCAGTGCCTCGGCGGTCCGGAGGCCACCCGTCTTGTACGCGGTGGCGGCCAGCTTGGCGACGTCGGCACGGCTCTGCGTGGTCTGCGCCTCGAGCGGGCCGATCTTCGCGTGCAGCCGGGCCGCGGTCTGTTTGTTGGTCTTGATCTCCTCGTTGAGCTTGTTGTAGGACTCGACCACCCGTTCCAGCTCGGTCGAGGACTTCTCTATCCGCGCCGTCAGCTCGCCGACGGACGGCTCGGCCCGGGCCACCCCCGTGGGGGCGACGAGCAGGGCTGACAGTCCGGCGATCACGAGCGTGCGCAGCAGCATCCGTGAGGACGACAAGAGCGGATGACTCCTCTTCCACGGGTCACCGGAGGATGCTGACGCCTCCGACGACACCGGCCCGGGGCCGTCCGGATGGACGGCGGCCGACCGTGCCGGCCCGCCCAACCTAGCCTGTGACGGGAGTCGACCGCAGTGGAAGCAGGGGCGAATGTTGGCAAAGAGGCAGGAATTGCCATTGCGTGCAGTGACACACCGTCACACGCCTGGTGCCACGGCAATCGGCGTTCGGGGTTGAATCGGGTGATCGGTCCGGTGAGTCTGATTCGTCGTTCCCGGCGGATACCGGGGCGGATCGCGGGATAACAGACGGACAAATCCGGAATGGGAGCTGGTTGTCGGCGTGGCCGGCAGCTCGGCCGGACCGAACGGCCCGGAAATGACGCGGCGGGGCTGGCGGGGCGGCAACAGAATGGAGTCCGGAGCCGGGATTCCCGCCCTGTGCGGGCACGTCGCGGTGGGAGCGTCCGGCCCCGCGGCCCTGGGAGGACGCCGTGCAGACAGACCGTTCCGCCACCCGCCCGCCGCCCGCCTCGCGCGGGACCACGCTGCTCTACGCCCGACCCGGGATCGTGGTGACCACCGAGCGGTTCACGGTCGGCCGGAACACCTTCGCGGTCGCCGACCTGACCCACGTGTGGACCGCGCGCGGGCCGCACGACCGGCTGGCGGTCCGCGCCGTCGTGGTCACCGCCGTCATGATCGGGGGCACGGGCGTCCTGCTCGGGTTCACCGGCGGGCTGGAACGGCTCACCGCCGGGGCGTACCTGACGCTGGGGGTGGTCTCGCTGCTGCCGGTGCTGCTGGTGCTCGCCGGAGACTGGTGGCGTCCGCCGGCGTACGAGCTGCGGGGGCACTGCCACGGCGCCGAGGTGCTGCTGTTCAGCAGCGACGACGCGGACCAGTTCACGCAGGTGGCCGAGGCGCTGACCCGAGCCAGGGAGCTGTCCCGGCCGGACGACCAGGACCCGCTGGCCGGTTCCGGCTACTGGCGACCGCGCAGCTGACCGGTCAGAGGGCGACCGGTTCCGGGGTGCGCGGCCGCTGGGCGGTGAGTTCCCGGGTGACCTTGCGCTCGGCGACGAACGACACGAACGGCACCGTGCCGGCGAGCATCACCAGCAGCATCCGCTTCAGCGGCCAGTTCACCCGGCGGCCCAGGTCGAACGTGGCGGCCAGGTAGAGCATGTAGAGCCAGCCGTGCGCGGTGCCCACGACGGCCACCACGACCGGCTCGTCGAACGCGTACTTCATCGGCATGCCGATCAGCACCAGCACGGCCAGCGCCACGCCCACGATCCAGGCGATCACGCGGTACCGGGTAAGGGCTCCGCCCACCGTCGTCCGTCCTTCCGCACCGGCCTCAGCCGGGATAGTCACCGGGCCGGGCGCCCGGGTTGGCGTTCAACCATGTCAGGTAGCGGTTGTACTCGGCCAGGTCGGCGTCGTCGGCCACCTCGGGCGCGGCCGGCACCCGGGCCACCCGCACCGGGCGGCGTACCCCGGGGGTCGCCACGACGTCACCGACCGTGACCGCCTCCGCCGGCCCGTCGGCGGCGTCGCCCGCGGGGGCCGACGGTGCACGCAGCGTGTGCCGCATCTCACGCCACCAGACGAAGACCACGAAGCCGGCGAAGATCGGCCACTCCACCGCGTACGCCCAGCTGAGCGTGTTGCCCGAGGCGGCCCGGCTGATCTGCCACCAGCCCAGCCCCAGGAACCCCACGACCAGCACGACCATGGCCACGTGGCGGGCGATCCACCCCGGTGTCCAGAGCCGCTTCATGCCATCGAGGGTACCGGGGTGGCCGGGCGTCTCCGACGCGGTGTCGTAGTCGTGCCGTGTTCGAGGGTTTGGTGACACCCGGTGTGGGCATCCGTCTAGACGCCAGCCCAAACGAGACCAGGGGGGCGACATGACCGAATCAGTACGCCAGTCCGGTGACGCCAGCCCGGAGCAGCGGGTGCCCGAGTGGGACGGCGACCACGTCCACGACACCCGCGCGTCCGGCGCCGACCTCGACGGCGAGTTTCTCGGGGTGGACCCGGCAGAGCTGGGCGACGAGGACCTGATCCGCGAGATGCAGAGCCTGCACCGGACCCGGCTGGACACGCTGCGCCACGCGGCCGACTCCGCGCTCGCCAACCACCTGCGGCGCACGGCCGAGTTGGAGACCGAGTACCTGGCCCGGCATCCCGGCCGCGAGGTCGACCCGAGCCGGCTGCGGGACGCCTGATGGGGACGCGGGCCGAGCGCGGGATGTCCGCCCCGCCCGAGGTGGTGTTCAACACCGCCACCGACCCGGACCGGGCGTCCGCCTGGCTGCCCGAGCCGCTGCGCCGGGACGGCGGGGAACGCCCGCAGGCCAGCGCCGCGCAGCTGCGGGCCCGGTGGAGCAGCGACTCCGCCCCGGGCTGGTCGGCCGAGATCCAGGTGGAGCCGATGGATGCCGGCGGCTCCCGGGTGCGGCTGGACCTCTCCGGCGCTGACGCCGACGGACTCGCCGACGAGACCCTGGCCAACCTCGAACGCGAGGTCGACGACAACCTGACCGCTGGTTGAGCACCCCCGCCGACCGGCCGTGACGAGAACCGAGGAGACCGGGTGACCGAGGGTGGCCTGAAGCAGAAGGTGGCGCGGCTGCGCCAGGCGTACGCGCCGCACGAGCACCGGCCGCTGGGCGGCTACCTGGCGGCGATGGGCACCTACGCCGGGGTGACCGCGTCCATCGCCGGGCTGGTGCGGGCGACCGGGTGCCCGGTGCCGGAGCGGCCCGCCCCCGCCGACGTCGTGCTGCTCTCCATCGCGACGCACAAGCTGAGCCGGCTGCTCTCGAAGGAGGCGGTGACCAGCCCGCTGCGGGCCCCGTTCACCCGGTACGACCACCCGATCGGCAGCGGCGAGGTGATGGAGCAGGTCCGGGACTCCGGCAGCGCCACGAAGCACGCCATCGGCGAGCTGCTCAGCTGCCCGTTCTGCCTCGCCGTCTGGGTGGCCACCGGGCTCACCGGTGGTCTGGTGCTGGCCCCCCGGCTGACCCGGCTGGTGGCCACCGCGCTGACCGCGGTGGCCGCGTCCGACTTCCTCCAGATGGGGTACGCGGTCGCGCAGCGGGCCGCCGAGGGCGGGCACCACGACGAGAAGTGACCCGTACGCGAAGAAGGGGGCCGGCGGCGCGCCGGCCCCCTTCTCGTCGTCCCCGGTCAGGTCGGGGTGGTGCCGTGGTCCTCGCCGGCCCAGCCGCGCGCCGCCTCCGGCTCCCGTTCGTCCTCGTCGGCGCCGGTGACCACGTCCCGGTCGACCGCGGTGCGGTCGTGCTCGTCGGCGAAGTCCGGCTCGGGGAAGGTGTCCAGCCCTTTCGGGGGCTGGCCCAGGGCCGGCACCGACTCGTCCTCGTGCTTCTCGTGGTGACTCATCGCGCCGTCCTCTCGTCCGTCGGTCCGCCGGTGGGCCGGTCAGGCCACCGACCCACCCAGCAGGTCCGCCGCCTCGTCCACCGCGTACTCGCCCTGGGGGAGCGCGGCGATCCGGGAGAGCAGCTCCGCCGGGAGCTCGGCGGCGACCGCCCGGCGGTAGATGTCGGCCTGACTGATCCGTTCCTGGCCGTGGTAGATGTCGTCGAGCAGCTCGTCGAGCTGCCGGGTGTCCGGCTGGTCGGTCACTGGTACGTCGTCGGTCACCCCGGTCAGCTACCCCGGCCCGAAACGGTCAAACCACCTCAGGCGGGGGTGGGCAGGGTGGCCCGGCGGGCGCGGACGGCCTGCGCCAGGTGGTCGAGGACCTCGGCAGTGGTGTCCCAGCCGATGCAGGCGTCGGTGACCGAGCGGCCGTACGTCAGCTCCCGGGTCGGGTCCAGGTCCTGGCGGCCGTCGAGCAGGAAGCTCTCCAGCATGATGCCGACGATGCCGCGCTGCCCGGCGGCGAGCTGGGCGGCCACGTCGGCCGCCACCTTCGGCTGGTTGCGGTGGTCCTTGCCACTGTTGGCGTGGCTGGCGTCGACCACCAGGCGCTCGGGCAGCCCGGCGGCCCGGAGCAGGTCCAGCGCGCCGGCCACCGACCCGGCGTCGTAGTTCGGCCGGCCCCCGCCGCCGCGCAGCACCAGGTGCCCGTCGGCGTTGCCCCGGGTGTGCATGATCGCCGGGGTGCCGGAGACGTCGATGCCGGGGAAGACGTGCGGTACCCCGGCCGCCCGGATCGCGTCCACCGCGGTGGAGATGCTGCCGTCGGGTCGGTTCTTCATGCCGATCGGCATGGACAGGCCGGAGGCGAGCTGCCGGTGCACCTGGCTCTCCACCGTGCGGGCCCCGATCGCGCCCCAGGCGACCGTGTCCGCGATGTACTGCGGGGTGATCGGGTCGAGGAACTCGCAGCCCACCGGCAGGCCGAGGCGGAGCACGTCGAGCAGGAGCGCGCGGGCGGTGCGCAGGCCGGCGTTCACGTCGCCGGAGCCGTCCAGCGCCGGGTCGTTGATCAGGCCCTTCCAGCCCACCGTCGAGCGCGGCTTCTCGAAGTAGACCCGCATCACCACCAGCAGGTCGTCGGCGTGCCGCGCGGCGGCCTCGCGCAGCCGGTGGGCGTAGTCCAGCGCGGCGGCCGGGTCGTGCACCGAGCACGGGCCGACCACCACCAGCAGGCGGTTGTCGGCGCGGTCCAGCACTCGCGCGGTGGCGCGCCGGCCGGCCAGCACGGTCGAGGCGAGCGGGGCGTCCAGCGGCAGATCGTGCAGGAGCAGGGCCGGGGTGGTCAACGGCACGACACGGTCGATCCGCTGATCGATGACCGCGCCGTTCTCCGGGGTCGTCACGGTGGACTTTCCTTCCGCCGACCGTGCCCGGGGCCGGTACCCGGGTCGAGCCGGCTGCTCGTACGCAGAACGGCAGGAGCTTCAGCTCCTGCCCGGCCGGCTCGAAACGTGGTGACGTCAGCTCATGGTGAGGTCACCGGCCGCGGAGCCGGCTGCCTAAACCATCGATACGAGCGCGTCACGCCAGCCAGCGTACCCGACCGGACGGGGAAGGCTCACTCGTCGTCCGGAAAGCCTCGCCCCACGAGTGGCCCGTTCCGCTGTGCCGTGACCGGGGTAAGTGGCTCGGCATGAGTCACGAACAGAGCGACCAGGAGCGGGTCGAGTCCCGTGCCGACCTGCTGCCCGAGGAGGCCGCGGTGGGCAGCGACGACCCGCAGGCCCAGGCCGACGCCATCCTCGCCGAGTCGGACATCCGGGAGGACCGGGACGTCGCCCCGGACACGGTGCTGGAGCACCGGACGTCCGATCAGACCGTGACCCCGATCGAGCCCCCCGACTGACCGGCCGCGCCCCGGGCCGGCGGGAACCGGAGTAGGTCTGCTCGCGCAGCCAGGCGAGCGGACCCTCCGCCAGCACGTCCGGCCAGCTGCCCGGGGTGGGCGCCCCGTTGGAGAGCCGCACGGTCGCCGGCGGCCGGCTCGGCAGGTCCAGCAGGTCGACCCCGGTGGGCGGCCCGCCCACCGGCCCGCCCGTCCCACCGACCGGCGACACGTCACCTTTGAACCCCGGAGATCAGATAGCGTCGGGTCATGCCCGACAGCGGTTACCCCTGGCCCATCGAGACGACCCGACTGGACAACGGCCTGCGCGTGGTGGTGAGTGAGGACCGCACCGCGCCGGCGGTCGCGGTCAACCTCTGGTACGACGTGGGCTCCCGGCACGAGCCGGACGGGCAGACCGGGTTCGCCCACCTCTTCGAGCACCTGATGTTCGAGGGCTCGGTCAACGTGGCCAAGACCGAGCACATGAAGCTCATCCAGGGCTCGGGCGGCTCGCTCAACGCCACCACCAACCCGGACCGGACCAACTACTTCGAGACGGTGCCGGCCGAGCACCTGGAGCTGGCGCTCTGGCTGGAGGCCGACCGGATGGGCGGCCTGGTGCCCGCGCTGACCCAGGAGACGCTGGACAACCAGCGTGACGTGGTCAAGAACGAGCGGCGGCAGCGTTACGAGAACGTCCCGTACGGTGACGCCTGGCTGCGGCTGCTGCCCCTGCTCTACCCGCCGAGGCACCCGTACCACCACGCGACGATCGGCTCGATGGCCGACCTGAACGCCGCCGCCCTGGCCACCTTCCAGGCGTTCCACACCACGTACTACGCACCGAACAACGCGGTGCTCACCGTGGTCGGCGACGCCGCCGCGGCCGACGTCTTCGCGCTGGCCGACAAGTACTTCGGCGCGATCCCCGCGCGCGTGGACATCCCCGCCGCGCCGGACGGCCGGACCGTCCCGGCCACCGGCCGGGCGGTCGTCGAGACGGTCACCGCCGACGTGCCCGCGCCCCGGGTGTACGTCGCGCACCGCACCCACCCGTTCGGCACCCCCGGGTACGACGTGCTGACCGTGCTCGCCACCGTGCTCGGCAGCGGCCGGGGCAGCCGTCTCTACCAGCGGCTCGCCGACGGCGAACGGCTCGCCCAGCCGGACCTGGTCGGGGCGTACGGGGTGGACCTGGCGCACGCCCCGGCGCCGCTTATCGTCACCGCCACCGCCCGCCCCGGGGTGACCCTCGAGCGGCTCGCCACCGGGGTCGCCGAGGTGGTCGACGAGCTGGCCACCGTGCCGGTGACCCACGCCGAGCTGGACCGCGCCAAGGCGCTGCTCAGCACCGCCTGGTGGCGGCAGATGTCCAGCGTGGAGGGTCGGGCCGACACCCTCGGCCGGTACGCCACCCAGTTCGGCGACCCGGCGAAGGCCGCCGAGCGGCTGCCCGCCTGGCTCGCGGTGAGCGCCGAGCAGATCGCCGAGCTGGCCGCCGCGGTGCTCGGCGCCGGTGACCGGGTGACCCTGACCTACCTGCCGGAGGAGACCTCATGACGCTGATCACCGACCGTCCCGGGCCGGGCGCCGCCCGCCCGTACCGGTTCCCGACGGTGGTCCGGCGGGATGTCGCCGGCGGCCGGGTGGTCGCCGCGCACCTGCCGGGGCAGAACCTCGCCGTCGCGTTGCTGCTGCTCGACGCGGGCGCCGGCCGGGAGGCGGTGGGCAAGGAGGGGCTCGGCGCGGTGCTGGCCAAGGCCCTGGAGGAGGGCACCGCGCAGCGGGACGCCACCGCGTACGCCCTCGCCGTCGAGGGGCTCGGCACCGAGCTGGCGACCGGGCTGGACTGGGACTCGTTCCAGGTCAGCGTGCAGGTGCCGGTGGACCGGCTGGGCGCGGCGGTGGAACTGCTCGCCGAGGCCGTCCGGACCCCCCGGCTCGACCCGGACGACGTGCGCCGGGTCCGCGACGACGAGGCCACCGCGCTGCGGATGGACTGGGCCAACCCCGGTCCGCGAGCCGACGCGGTGCTCCGCGCCGACCTGTTCGGTGTGGACAACCGCTGGGGCCGTCCGATGTACGGCGACCCGGACTCGGTGGCCGGGCTGGACGTCGAGGACGTCACCGTCTTCCACTCCGAGTGGTTCATCCGCCCCGGCACGCTGATCGTCGCCGGGGACCTGGACCGGCTCGACTTGGACGCCCTCGGCGCGGCGGCGTTCGCCGGCACCGGCGGCGGCCCGGTCGACCGGGGCGCCCCGCTCGAGGTGCCACTGCCGGCCGGGCGGCGGGTCATCCTGGTGGACCGGCCCGGCTCGGTGCAGTCGACGCTGCGGCTCGGGCATCCGTCGCCGCACCGCGCCCACCCGGATCACGTGCCGATGGCGCTCGCCGGCACGGTGCTCGGCGGGGCGTTCACCTCCCGGCTCAACCACCTGATCCGCGAGGTGCACGGCTACACGTACGGCATCCGCGGCGACTTCGCCTCGTCCCGCCGGTTCGGCCGGTTCGCGGTCAGCTCCGGGGTGCAGACCGCGGTGACCGCGCCGGCCCTGGTCGAGGCGGTCGGGGAGATCACCCGTACCCGGGTCGGCGGGGTGACCGAGGACGAGCTGGCGGTGGCCCGCTTCTGGCGGGCCGGCCAGCTCTCGGTCGAACTGCAGAGCCCGCGGGCGATCGCGTCCGCGCTGACCACGCTGGTCGTGCACGACCTGCCGGACGACTACCACGCCCGGCTGCGCGAGTCGCTGCTCGCCGCCGACGTGGAGCAGGTCTCCGCCGCCGCGGCCGCGCACCTGCACCCCGAGTCGCTGACCCTGGTGGTGGAGGGCGACGCGGCGCTGATCCGGGACGAACTCACCGCGGCCGGGCTCGGCGAGGTGACCGACGCCACGCCCTGATCCGGGCCGATCCGGCCCGGGCGGTGGGAAAGCCTTCCCGCCCGGGCCGCCGGTGTGGGTAGCCTCGCGGTCATGAGGATCGGCATTGTGGGGGCCACCGGCCAGGTCGGTGGCGTCATGCGGCAGGTGTTGGCGGAGCGCGAGTTCCCGGCGGAGCAGGTGCGGTTGTTCGCCTCCGCCCGGTCGGCGGGACGCACCCTGCCCTGGCGGGACGGCGAGGTGACGGTCGAGGACGCGGCCACCGCCGACTACTCGGGGCTGGACATCGTGCTCTTCTCCGCGGGCAAGGGCACCGCGAAGGAGCTCGCCCCCCGGGTCGCCGCCGCCGGTGCCGTGGTGATCGACAACTCCTCGGCGTTCCGGATGGACCCGCAGGTGCCGCTGGTCGTCGCCGAGGTCAACCCGCACGCCGCGGCCGACCGCCCGAAGGGCATCATCGCCAACCCGAACTGCACCACGATGGCCGCGATGCCGGTGCTGCGCCCGCTGCACTCCGAGGCGGAGCTGGTCAGCCTGGTCGTCTCGACGTACCAGGCGGTCTCCGGTGCCGGCCTGGCCGGCGTGGCCGAGCTGGACGAGCAGGTCCGCAAGGTCGCCGAGGACGCGGCCGCGCTGGCCTTCGACGGGGCGGCCGTGCAGTTCCCCGCGCCGCGCTCGTTCGCCCGGCCGATCGCCTTCAACGTGCTGCCGCTCGCCGGGTCGATCGTCGACGACGGCTCGTTCGAGACCGACGAGGAGCAGAAGCTCCGCAACGAGAGCCGCAAGATCCTGGAGATCCCGGGGCTGAAGGTCTCCGGCACCTGCGTCCGCGTGCCCGTCTTCACCGGCCACTCGCTGCAGATCAACGCCCGGTTCGCCCGGCCGGTCACCCCGCAGCGGGCCCGCGAGCTGCTCGGCGGCGCGCCCGGCGTGGCCCTGTCCGACGTGCCGACCCCGCTGGAGGCGGCCGGGCAGGACCCGACCTACGTCGGCCGGATCCGCGTCGACGAGACGGTCGAGCACGGGCTGGCCCTGTTCTGCTCCAACGACAACCTGCGCAAGGGCGCCGCGCTCAACGCGGTGCAGCTCGCCGAGCTGGTCGCCGCCGAGCGCCGCTGAGCCGGGGCGCCCCGCCCCGCCGCCCACGGCCGCTCGGGGTGCAGCCGCTCCGGCGGCGGGTCGGGCGGGTCGGGTCATGCCAGCCGGACATCGGTGCGGTGGGATGGAGTCCTGACGACCAGTCGACGCGGAGGACACCATGGCGGACGAGAAGACCCGGCAGGCCCTGACCGACCTCATCGCCGGGCGGTGGCTGGGCGTGCTGGCCACCATCAAGCGGGACGGGCGGCCGCAGCTGTCCAACGTGGTCTACTCCTTCGACCAGGAGAGCGGGCTGATCCGCGTCTCGGTGACCGACCGGCGGGCCAAGACCGCCAACCTGCGCCGCGATCCCCGCGCCAGCTTCCACGTCAGCAGCGACGACGGGTGGGCGTACGTGGTGGCGGAGGCGCGGGCGGAGTTGAGCCCGGTCGCCCAGCGGCCGGACGACCCGACGGTGGAGGAACTCGTCGGGCTCTACCGGGCGGTGCAGGGCGAGCACCCCGACTGGGACGACTTCCGGGCCGCGATGGTCGCCGAGGGCAGGCTGGTGCTGCGGCTGCACGTCGAGCGGGTCTACGGCATGCCGCCGCGCGGCTGACCGCGCCCCGTCCACCGGCCGGGGACCGCGTCGGCTGGTCCGCAACCCCGGCCAGGCAGCCGCGCTGCCGGCCCGCTCAGGGCCGGTGTGACGGCGTTGCGCGGGTATACCGCCCTGCCGCCCGTCGCCGCGGACCCGGCGCGGCGGCGGAAGGGGGAGCGGATGGACGCCGAGCGGGAACGACCGGAACCGGCCGAGCAGCAGGAGGAGGCGGCGCTGCGCTCGGACACCGGCCGCGCGGTCGGGTTCAGCGACGCGGTCTTCGCCATCATCATCACGCTGCTGGTACTCGACCTGCGTACCCCGGAGGTGCCGCCGGGTGGGCTGCTGCACGCCCTGCTCGACCAGTGGCCGGTCTACCTGGCGTACGTCACGTCGTACCTGTACGTCGCGGTGAACTGGCTCAACCACAAGGGCACCTTCCACCGGATCCGCTGCACCGACCGGGGACTGCACTGGTTCAACCTCGGGGTGCTCTTCAGCGTGGCCCTGCTGCCGTTCGTCACCGCGGTGGTATCCCGCGCGGTCCAGAGCGGCGACCGGTTCGACGAACGGGTCGCGGTCGCGCTCTACGGGCTGGTCGGGGTGGTGCTGTCGGCGGCCTGGCTCGGCCTCTACCACCACCTCAACCGGCATCGTGACCTGCTCCAGGCGCACACCTCGCCCCGGTTCTTCGCCGTGGAGCGGCTGCGCGCCGTGCTCGGCATCGTGCTGTACGCCGCCGCCGGCATGGTCGGCTGGCTGGTCTCGGTGCCGGTGGCGCTGGTGGTCTTCCTGCTGCTGCCGCTCTTCTACGGCCTGTCCAGCAACGGCTTCTACGACCTGCGCCGGCGGGTGCGCCGGCACCGCTGACCGCGCCCCCGGCGCGCGTTACCCCGCCGGGACGGCGGGTAGACGGGCCGTGCCGACACCGAGAGGGGAGCACCATGACAACGGTCGGAGAATTCATGACGACCCGGTTGGTGACGATGGACGGCAACGACACGCTCACCGCGGCGGCGCAGGAGATGCGGGACAGCGCGATCGGCGACGTGGTGGTGACCGATGGTGACAACGTCGTCGGCATCGTCACGGACCGGGACATCACGGTCCGGGGGGTCGCCGAGGGCATGGACCCGCACACCACCCGGCTCAGCAAGATCACCAGCAAGCACGTCATCACGGTCAGCCAGTACGACGACGCGGTCGCCGCGGCCGACCTGATGCGCACGTACGCCGTACGCCGGTTGCCGGTGATCGACGACGGCCGGTTGGTCGGCCTGGTCTCGATGGGCGACCTCGCGGTCGAGCGTGAACCGCAGTCGGTGCTCGCGGACATCAGCGCCGACGAACCCAACAACTGACCTGTCCGCCGCGGGCTGCGACGCCGGCTCCCCTCCGTGTGGGCCGGCGTTCGGCTGCCCGGGTCGTCATGGGCGGATCTGGGCCTGCTTCCCAGGTCAGGCGGGCTCGAACTGGACGGTCACCTCGGAGGCGCGACGGGCCGCCCGCACCGTCTCCGCCTCGGCTTCGACCTCGTGCGTGACCCGCTTCGGAAGCTTGGTGAAGGGGGTGACCGTGAGGTCGAGGCGGCCCTTGGCGGCCTGCTTGGCGCGCCAGGTGCCCGCCACCTCGCCGTCGGCCAGCACCACCCCGGGGTTGCCGATCATCCGCCAGAGCTGCGCCTGGTGGGCCTTTTCCGGGACCAGGACGTCGCGGTCGCGGGCCTGGAGGAACGGGTCGCCCGGTGGCAGCCGGACGCCGTCGACCGGCGCCGCGCCGCGCAGCGCGTCGAGCCGGTCGGTCGGCAGCCACGCCCTGCGGCCGTCGACGCGTACCTCGGTCAGCTGGTCCGTCGGCCAGATCGCGCGCAGCTCGGTGACCGAGGTGCCCAGGAAGCCCGCCACGTCGCCGGGCGTGGCCGGGCCCAGCAGCCTGAGGTACGCCAGCACCAGCGCGTCCGTGCCCGCCGCCCGCTCGGGCGGCGCCGGGCGCGGCGCCGCCCGCTCGGGCGGCGCCGGGCGCGGCGCCAGCGGCGCCAGCCGGGCGGCCCGGCCGGCCACCTCCAGCCGTACGCCACCGGCCAGCCCGGCCTGCTGGAAGAGCGCACCGGAGACGTGCCGGGCGGCGCAGGCCCGGCATTCGTAGTTCAGCTCGTCGGGGATCCGGTCGCTGACCGCGCGACTCACCTCGCCCCGGGCCATCGGGGCGGTGACCACCTCGCGGAATGCGGCGGCGGCGGCGCGGAAGGCGGCCAGACCGAGCTTCGCCCCGTCGCGGATCTGCCCGGGCAGGCGGCGGGTCGCGTCGGCGTCGCTCAGCGGCCAGAGCGCGGCGGCCAGCGCCGGCAGCTCGGCCCGGCGGTGCAGGTGCGGCGCCCCCCGGGTGGACCACACCAGCTCCAGCCGGTCGTCGTCGAGGTCGGTGACCCCGCGCGCGGCCAGCGCCTGCCGGGCCGAGCCGTACGGCGTGTCCTGCACGCCGAGGTCGAGCACCGCCAGGCCGGCCGGGCGCGGCCGGCCCGGTCGGTGGAGCTGCTGGGCGACCGCCCGGTGGGCGAGCACCCGTCCCCGGTCGACCTGCGGAGTACCGCCCGCCATGTCCCCTCCCGTCGTCGCCCGTTTCGGCAGGCTACTGCGCCGGTACGACGCTCGGGGCGCGCCGGCTCACCCGATCCGGGCGAGATTGACCGCCTGCCGGGCGGGGACCCCCGTCCGGTACGTCGCCAATGCCGCGGGGGGAGAAGACCCGATTGTGGACGCGACCACGACATTCTTCGAGGACCTCAACCGGCGGGGCTACGAGCCGCTGCTGGACAAGACGTCCGGGACGCTGCGCTTCGATCTGCACGAGGGGGCGCAGACCACGCACTGGCTGGTCCAGATCGACCGGGGCCGGCTGAAGGTCAATCAGGAGGACCGGGAGGCCGACACCGTGATCGGGACCAGTCCGAAGTTGTTCGAGGATCTCGCCGCCGGCCGGGAAAACGGCCTGGCGGCGCTGCTGCGCGGGGACATGACGGTGACGGGCAATCCCCGGCTGGTGGTCCAGGTGGAGCGGCTCTTTCCCGGCCCGCCCGACGCCCACGGGCCGCGCCGACTCTTCCGCCGGGAGGTGCGCTGATGGCGCAGACCAACACGATCCGGATCCTGGACGGCAACACCTTCGTCGTCTCCGAGGACACCGGCGACATCGAGGCGACGCCGAGCGAGCCGACCGGGCTCTTCTCCATCGACACCCGGTTCCTGTCCCGGTGGGTGCTCACCGTCAACGGTGAGCGGCTCAACGCCCTCTCCTACGACGACCTCCAGTACTACGAGGCGCGCTTCTTCCTGGTGCCGGGGATGGCCACCCACTACATCGACGCGAAGCTGTCGATCATCCGGGAGCGTGCGGTGGGTGGGAGCTTCCGCGAGCAGGTGACCATCCTCAACCATGACGAGAAGCCGGTCGACCTGGAGATCCGGATGGACGCCGGCTCCGACTTCGCCGACCTGTTCCAGGTCAAGGACGAGATCCTCAACAAGAAGGGGGAGATCTACGCCGAGGTGGAGGAGAACCGGCTCCGGCTGGGCTACCGCCGGGGCAACTTCAAGCGCGAAACGGTGATCACGTCGTCCCGGCCGGCCCGGTACGACAAGAACGGGTTCGCGTACACGGTGCACCTGGAGCCGAACGAGCAGTGGATAGCCGACATCGAGGTGCTGACCGTCGCGGTCGGCCCGGGTGGCCGGGACCTGCGGATGGGGGTGCGGGCGCACGGCACCGAACGGCTGGCCCTCCAGCACGACCTGGAGGAGTGGGTCGCCAAGGCGCCTAAGGTCAACAGCCAGCACGGTCAGATCGCCTCCACGTACCGGCGCAGCCTGATCGACCTGGCGGCGCTGCGGTTCTCGCCGCTGTCGCTCGGCGGGCCGGCCCTGCCCGCCGCCGGCCTGCCCTGGTTCATGACCATGTTCGGCCGGGACAGCATCCTGACCTGTCTGCAGGTGCTGCCCTTCGCGCCGGACATGTCCAAGACCACGCTGCGCATCCTGGCCGCCCTGCAGGGCACCCGGTTCGACGACTTCCGGGACGAGGACCCGGGCCGGATCCTGCACGAGATGCGGTACGGCGAGACGGCCGCGTTCGAGGAACAGCCGCACTCGCCGTACTACGGCTCCGTCGACGCCACCCCGCTCTTCCTGGTCCTGCTCGACGAGTACGAGAAGTGGAGCGGCGACGTCGCCCTGGTCCGCGAGCTGGAGCGGGAGTGCCGGGCCGCGTTGAAGTGGATGGACGACTACGCCGACCTGGTCGGCAACGGCTACATCTGGTACGAGCGGCGCAACACCGACACCGGCCTGGAGAACCAGTGCTGGAAGGACTCCTGGGACTCGATCTCGTACCGCGACGGCACGCTGCCGCCGTTCCCCCGGGCCACCTGCGAGGTGCAGGGCTACGCGTACGACGCGAAGCGGCGCGCCGCCCGGCTGGCCCGGGAGTTCTGGGACGACCCGGGGTTCGCCGATCAGTTGGAGCGGGAGGCGGCGCAGCTGAAGGAGCGGTTCAACCGGGACTGGTGGGTGGAGGACGGCGGGTACTACGCCCTCGCCCTGGACCCGGACGGCCGCCAGTGCGACACGCTCAGCTCCAACATCGGGCACCTGCTCTGGAGCGGCATCGTGGAGCACGACCGGGCCGACCAGGTCGCCCGCCACCTGGTCGGGCCGCGGCTCTTCACCGGCTGGGGCGTACGCACCCTCGCCGAGGGTGAGGCGCGGTACAACCCGATCGGCTACCACAACGGCACGATCTGGCCCTTCGACAATTCCTTCATCGCCTGGGGGCTGCGCCGGTACGGCTTCGCGGAGGAGGCCGCCACCATCGCCAACGGCATCCTGGACGCGGCGACCTTCTTCCACGGTCGGCTGCCGGAGGCGTTCGGCGGCTATCCCCGGGAGCTGACCAAGTTCCCGGTGGAGTACCCGACCGCGTGCAGCCCGCAGGCCTGGTCCACCGGCACGCCGCTGCTGCTGCTACGGACCATGCTCGGCCTCGAGCCGCACGAGGGGCACCTGGCGGTGGAGCCGGTGCTGCCGGTCGGGATGGGCCGGATCGAGGTGCTCGACATCCCCGGCCGCTGGGGTCGGGTGGACGCCTTCGCCCGCGGCCGGCTCGACCTGCACAAGCTGGGCGAGTGACCCACGCGCTCGCTTCCCCCACCGGGCTCAGGGCTGGTGGGGGAGCAGGCAGAACTCGTTGCCCTCGGGGTCGGCGAAGACGGTCCAGCCGGGCAGCTCCCGGACCACCGTGGCGCCGGCCTCCAGCACGGCGGCCCGCTCCTCGGCGTCGCCGACCAGGTCGAGGTGGATCCGGCCCGGTCCGGGCAGCTCCTCCGCCGGGGAGATCCACACGTCCGGCCGGTGCCGGTGCGGATCGCGCAGCAGGACCGCCTCGCCCGGGGCGAGCGAGCGGTCGGCGAGCTTCGCCTCGTCCTCCGGCACCACCGGCAGGCCGGTGACCAGGCTCCAGAACGGCGCCAGCAGGTACGGGTCACGGCAGTGGATGACGATGGCGTGCAGCTCCGGCATGCCCCGACGGTAGCCCGCCGGTCGGCCGTCCGACCGGACGATGTCGCAGCTGCTCAGCCGGGCGGCAGGACGGTGTCGAGGAACGCGGCGGTGGCGGCCAGGACGTCCGGCCGGTCCAGCGGAAGGGCGTGCCCGCCGTGGGTGATCCAGGTGTGGGCGGGATGCCCGGCGGCGAGCAGCGCGCCGGCGAGCGCGACCGACTGGGCGACCGGCACGGCCCGGTCGTCGCCGCCGTGCACCAGCAGCACCGGCACCCGGTTGCCGAGGTGGCTGGCCACGGTCGAGTCGACGGTGGCCGGGTCCCCCGCTGCCGGACGGTGACCCAGCAGGCCGGCCCACGGGTCGTCGTCGGCCCGCAACCGGCGCCACTCCCCGGCCAGCGGATCGCTCGCCGCCCAGTACGCCAACCCGGCGGCCACGTCGTCGGGCCGGTCGACGCCGCGCAGCGTCAGGTGCAGGGCCAGGGTGCCGCCGGCCGAGTCGCCGCCCACCAGCAGCGGCAGCCCGCCGGCCGCGGCCCGGGCCGCCCGCGCCGCCCGCCGTACGTCGTCGAGCTGCGCCGGCCAGCGCGCCTCGTCGACGAAGCGGTAGGTGGCCGGCACGACCCGCAGCCCGAGCCGGGCCAGCGCCGAGCCGTCCTCCTCCGAGCGCCCCCGCCATCCGCCGCCGTGGATCCACAGCAGTACCCCGCGTTCCGTCATCCCGCCATTCTGGCCCCGGCCGACCGGTGCCCGCGAGACCGCTCTGCCAGCGGCAGAAGCCCCGTCCGGGGCGCCGGCCGGTCGCGGCTTTGCGCCCCTACGGTCCCGTAACCTACGCGGGGTAAAGTCGGCGGATGCCGGAACTCCTGTACCCGCCCGTGATCGCCGCCGCCAAGACGATGTTCCGGGTCCTCGACCTGCGCCTGACCGTCGAGGGCAGCCACCACGTCCCCCGTACCGGCGGGGCGGTGCTGGCCAGCAACCACGTCAGCTACCTCGACTTCATCTTCTGCGGCTACGGCGCGCACAAGTCCCGCCGGCTGGTCCGCTTCATGGCCAAGCACGAGGTCTTCGCCCACCGCGTCTCCGGCCCGCTGATGCGCGGCATGCGGCACATCCCGGTGGACCGTCGGGCCGGCGCCGGCTCGTACAGCTCGGCGGTGGGGGCGTTGCGGCGCGGTGAGGTGGTCGGCGTCTTCCCCGAGGCCACGATCAGCCGCTCGTTCACGGTCAAGGAGCTCAAGAGCGGCGCGGCCCGGATGGCCCTGGACGCGGCGGTGCCGCTGCTGCCGGTGGCGGTCTGGGGTACCCAGCGGCTCTGGACCAAGGGTCGGCCGAAGACCCTGACCCGCAGGCACACCCCGATCACCATTCTGATCGGCGAGCCGATCGACCCGGCCGACTTCCCGGACACCAACGCGATGACCGGGGAGCTGAAGAGCCGGCTCACCGCGCTGGTCGACCGGGCCCAGCGGGAGTACCCGGACAAGCCGGCCGGCCCGGAGGACGCCTGGTGGCAGCCGGGCCACCTGGGCGGCACCGCGCCGACCCCGGAGGAGGCCGCCGAGCTGGACCGGCGCGGCCGCCGTACCTCCGCCTCCTGACCGTCCCCGGCCGCCGGACCGGCCCGACCAGGGCCGGGGCGGTGACCGGATCGTTCCGCATCTGGGCATGATGGTGTCTGCCGTCCCGGCGTCCACCCGGCCAGGATCTACACCATGAGCAGAGCAGCACTCGTCGTGATCGACGTCCAGGAGTCCTTCCGTCAGCGCCCGATCTGGGCCTACGCCTCGCACCCCGACATCGTCGGCCAGGTCGGCCGGCTGGTCGACGCGGCGCGGGGCCGCGGTGACCTGGTGGTCTGGGTCCTGCACGCCGAGCCCGGCAGCGGCGGCGTCTTCGACCCGGCGCTCGGCCACGTCCGGCCGATCGACGGGCTGTCCCCGGTCGACGGGGAGCCGATCCTGGTCAAGACGTCGCACAACGCCTTCACCACCACCAACCTGCAGCAGATCCTCACCCTGGCCGGCATCCGCGACCTCACCGTCTGCGGCATCCGCACCGAGCAGTGCGTGGAGACCACCACCCGGGTCGGCTGCGACCTGGGCTACCAGATGACCTTCGTGACCGACGCGACGGTCACCTTCCCGACCCCGCACCGGGACCTACCGGCCACCGCCACCCTGGCAGAGATCCTGGCCGACCCGCGGACCCTCTCCGCCGACGAGATGATCGCCCGGACCGAGTACGCGCTGGCCGGGCGCTTCGCCACCATCCGGACCGTCGACGAGGTAACCGGCGCGGTGCCGGCCGGCGCGCGGGGCTGACCCCATGGCCCGGGTCGTCTTCCTGCTGGTCCCGCAGCTGCACCTGCTGGACCTGGCCGGCCCGGCGCAGGTCTTCTCCACCGCCGCCGACAACGGATACGACTACCGCCTGCACTACGTCGCCGAGCGGGCCACCGTGCCGACCGTGCAGGGCGTACCGCTGGGTGCCGTGACCGAGTGGCCGGAGCTGGACGCGGACGACCTGGTGGTCGTACCCGGATGGCGGCCGAGCGCGCACGGCCCGGCGGGGCCGGTCGGTCGGGACGACCTGCGGCGGCTGGCAGACCACCACGCCCGTGGCGGCACGGTGGCCAGCGTCTGCGCCGGCGCGTTCGCGCTCGGCCGGGCCGGCCTGCTGGACGGACGGCGCTGCACCACCCACCACGAGGTGCAGGACGACCTGGCCCGGATCTTCCCCGCCGCCCGGGTGGTCCGCGACGTGCTGCACGTGGTGGACGACCGGGTGGTCACCTCGGCCGGCATCGCCAGCGGTATCGACGTGGCGCTGCACCTGGTGGCCACCCGGCACGGCCCGGCCGCGGCCGCCCGGATCGCCGGCACGCTGGTCGTCTACGCCCGGCGCAACGGCCACGAGCAGCAGGCCAGCGCGATGATGCGGTACCGCTCGCACCTCTCCGACGCGGCCCACCGGGTGCAGGACCTGATCGACAGCCGGTTCTCCGAGCCGCTGCCGCTGGCCGACCTGGCCGCCGCTGGCGGCGTCGCCGAACGCACCCTGACCCGGCTGTTCCGCCAGGCCACCGGGCTCACCCCGCTCGGCTACCAGCAACTGCTCCGGGTCGAGCGGGCCGAGCACCTGATCGGGCACGGCGCCACCGTCGAGTCCGCCGCCCGGGCGGTCGGCTTCACCGACGCCCGGATGCTGCGCCGGCTGCGGGCCCGGGCTCAGCCGCCGACCGCGTCCCGCGCCGAGGTCTCCGGCGTCCGGTAGTAGTCGTCCCGGGAGAGGAACTCCACCGGCAGGGAGCCGGGCAGCGTGCCCCGCGCCTCGCCGGTCAGCGGCGCGACGGTGGCCCGCCGGGTCAGCACGTGCCGCTCCGGCCGGGCGAGTTCCTGCTGATCACCCTCGGTATGCGGCGCGTCGCTGAGCGATTTCACCCGCCCGACGCGCGGAGCCGTCAGCCGGCCGGGCGGACCGCGACGGCGAGCAGGTCCGCCGGGGCCGGAGCCGTCCGCGCCGGTGTCGTGAGCCCGGCCGGACGGTCGGTGTGACATCTCCGGGGGGTGCGGCGCTGAGGGCACGGAAGGCTGTTGAGCGGAAGGCGCCCCGCTCAGCGGTCCCTCATCTCACCCCCCACAACCGGAGATGTCGATGATTGAAACTGCCCTGGCGAAACTCGTCACCCTCAAGGTCGGTGCCACGGTGCTCGCCGTGACCGCCACCGGCGGGGTGGCACTCGCCGCCGCGAACGGCGCCCTGCCCAACCCGCTGGCCTCGGCGAGCGCCACGCCGTCGGCGCACGCGACCGGCGCCCCTGCCGACAAGGGGAAGAAGGCCGGGGAGTCCGCCGCTCCGGGCGCGAAGGGCACGCCCTCGCCGTCGCTGGTCGGTCTCTGCCGGGCGTACACCGCCAAGGTCGGCGACAACCCCGGCAAGGCGCTGGAGAACCCCGCCTTCACCGTGCTGATCACCACCGCCGGTGGCATCGACAAGGTGGCCGCGTACTGCGACACCCTGCTGGCGGCGGAGAAGGGCAAGCCGTCGACCCGGCCGTCGACCCGCCCCTCGGTGGTCCCGAGCCGGTCGGCCGGCAAGCCGGACGCCCGCCCGACGCCGGAGGCCTCGCGCACCGGGGCGCCCGGCGGCGACCACCGGCCGACGGGCACGCCGACCGCGCGCTGAGTTCCGACGCCGGGCGGGACACCCCCCATTCCCCCGCCCCGGCGTCGGCCCGGCCGCGGCGTACGGACGGCACCCCCCAGCCGTCCGAACGCCGCGAGCCACCCCCCGCCCCTTCAAGGGCGCGCCAGGGCGGCGGCCGTTCCCCCCGGCCGCCGCCCTGCCAGGCTCTCCGGCTCTCCACCCGGCCGGTCGGTCAGCCGGCGTGCCGCCGGAGCCAGTCCAGCGGCGAAGTAGGCGAGAGCGTGTGGCCGTCCGGCAGCTCGAGGTCGGTCTCGGTCACCATGGGCCGAGCCTAGGCTTCGCCGGCGGAGTCGGCCTCCGCCCAGCCGGCCTCGTTGCCCCCGGTCTCCCGGCAGATGCCCGAGCCGGTCTCCGGCCACTCGCCGAAGCGCTCCTCGTGCAGGTGGGCGAAGAAGTAGCACATCTCCTCGCAGTCGGCGTCCAGCACCGCCATCGCCGGGTCGGCGCGCACGGCCTCGTAGTACTCCCGGCCGAGGGCGACGATCCAGCCCCGGGCGTAGAGGAAGCCGTCGTCGGAGCCGTCGGTCACGTCGTGGACGTCGGCCCGGTCGAGGTCGTGCAGCTTCCGCTCCAGCACCCGGTCCAGGTCGGTCAGTTCCCGCGCGGAGAGGCCGACGCAGAGCTCACGCAGGTGCCCCAGGAGCGGATCGAGCCAGGCGTCGACGGCGTACTCGTCGCCGTCGCCGTCCTCCTCGGGATCCCGCGCGATCAGCGCGCGGCGCAGCGCTGCCGCCTCCGCGCCGAGCCGTTCCCACCCCGAATCGACCAGGGCCCAGAACCGGGCCTCGTCCTGCGCCGTCGGCACCCGCGTCATCTCGCCCGTTCCGCTCATGGCCGCCGACGGTAACGGGAAGGTCCGACAGCATCGCCGCAGGGAAATGTGTCGGTGGGTGGGGGCATGATCGGCGCATGGAGAAACCACCGATCGTGGCTGCCGACGAATGGCAGCAGGCCCGGGACGAGCTCCTCAAGGCCGAGAAGGAGGCCACCCGCGCGCTGGACGCGCTCGCCGCGCGCCGTCGCCGGCTGCCGATGGTCCGGTTCGACAACGTTTACGCCTTCGCGTCGCCGACCGGCACCCGGACGCTGCTCGACCTCTTCGAGGGCCGCGACGAGCTCGTCGTCTACCAGTTCATGGACGTCGGGCCGGACGCGTTCTGCCCCGGCTGCACCGCCTTCACCGACAACGTGCCGGCCGGCGGGCTGGCCGCGCTCGCCGCCAACGGGGTCAGCTGGGCGACCGTGTCGAACATGCCGCTTGCCCAGATCGAGGCGTACAAGGCCCGCAAGGGCTGGACGCTGCCGTTCGTCTCCTCGCACGGCACGTCCTTCACGGAGGACTGCGGCGCCGGTCGCGGCTTCTTGCTCAGCGTGTTCCTGCGCGACGGCGACGAGGTCTACCGGACCTACTCGACCACCGCCCGGGGCGTGGACCGCCTGCTCTTCGTCAACAGCGTCCTCGACCTGACCCCGTACGGGCGGCAGGAGGACTGGGAGGACTCCCCGCCCGGCTGGCCCCAGCGCCCGACGTACGGCTGAGCGCGAGGGCGGGCGCCCGCCTCCGGCCGGTAACGCCGGAGGCGGGCCGGACGCTGCTGGGGTGGCAGGGCGAGGCCCCGGCGGGCGTCGCCGATTCGCGATCGGTCGGCCCGCTGCGGGCGACCGGGACGGGCGGGGGACCGATGAGGCGGATGCTGGCGCTCCTGGCGATCCTGGTGCTGAGCAGCGGCTGCACCCTGGGTGAGATCCTCGCCGACCACGGCGACGCGGTCGATCTCCAACCGGAGGCCCTCGTCGGCACCTGGCAGAGCGGTCACCGCCGGACGATCGGGTTCCGGGAGGACGGCACCTTCGTGGCGACCGACCTGCCGGTGGAGGCCTTCGACGACTTCCTCCTCACCGACCCGTTCCAGGGCCGGCTCGACGGCTCCGGCCGGTGGACGATCACCCCGCCGGCCAAGGAGGGCCTCAGCTCGGCGCTGACCCTGTCCTTCGACCGGTTCGCCGAGGAACCGGCGTCCATCGGCGGCGTGAAGCTGGCCGTGTTGGCCAACCATGGGGTCGTCTCCCTCACCCTGTCCTATGTGGGCAATGGTGGAAACAGCTGGACCAGCTACGTGAAGTGCACGACCGACTGCCCGTAGCGAGAGGCGGCCTCGGCGCCGTCCGGCGCCCGCGCCGAATTCGATTGCCGCGGTGACGGCGCTCGCCGAGGATGACCCGGATGGACGCGATCAGGATGCATGCCGACGAGGTCGACACGGACGTGGAACTCGTCCGTCGCCTGCTGGCGGCACAGTTCCCACACTGGGCCGACCTGCCGATCCGTCCGGTGCCGTCGTACGGGACCGACCACGACATCTACCGGCTCGGCGCGCACCTGGTGGCGCGGCTGCCGCGGATCGGATGGGCCACCCGGCAGGCGGCCAGGGAGGCGGAGTGGTTGCCGAAGCTGGCGCCGCACCTGCCACTCGCGCTTCCCGTCCCGGTGGCGATGGGGCGTCCCGCCGAGGGCTACCCCTTCGACTGGTCGGTGTGCGAGTGGTTGCCCGGCCACGACGCCAGCCGCGGCATCGACGACCTGGACCGCGCGGCCGTGGACCTCGCCGCGTTCGTGACCGCGTTGCGGCGGATCGACACCACCGGCGCCTTCCCGCGCGCTCCCCGGTCCCGGGGCGCGGCGCTCGCGGAGCTGGACGACGGCGTCCGGCGGTCGGTCGCGCAGCTCGGCGACCGGATCGACGGCCAGGCCGCCCTCCGCTCCTGGCAGGAGTCGCTCGACGCGCCCGCCTGGGACGGCCCGGATGTCTGGCTGCACGGCGACCTGCTGCCGGGCAACCTGCTCGTCGTCGACGGCCGCCTCTCCGCGGTCATCGACTTCGGTGGCCTCAACGTCGGGGACCCCGCGTGCGACCTGCAGCCCGCGTGGAATGTGTTCGCCGGCGACAGCCGCCGTCGGTTCCGTACCGAACTGGACGTCGACGAGGCGTCCTGGTTGCGCGGTCGAGGTTGGGCGCTGTGCCAGGCGGTGGCGGCGCTGCCCTACTACTGGCACACGAATCCGGGCATGGTCCGGCAGGCCTCGCACGCGCTGGCGCAGGTCCTCGCCGACACGTCCCGCTGACTGGTCATCACGGCGGTGGCCCCGACCGGTCCTGTCCGAGGACGTCCTTCCAGAAGGCGACGGTGGCCGCCGGCTCTCCGTGCCGGTCCGGTGCCGGTCCACCGAACTCCGAGTGGATGTAGTCCTCGAGGTCGTACCCGTAGTAGATGATGTCGGTCTGGTGCATCGACAGGACAGGATGCCCCATACGACCCGCGGCCCGCGGGCAGGAACCGGTGACCGAACACGGGCACCATCTGCGGCACCGCACGCAGGTGCGGCTCGGCCGCCGCCACCGCGTCGCGGCGGTTGGCCGGTCGCTCGCCCCAGCTCTCGTGCCAGTAGCCGTTGTGCTCGACGTCGAAGAGCACGCCGTGCATCGGCCACCCCAGCCTGTCTCGGAGGGTGGCGCTGTCCCCGTTGCGCCAGTCGGGCCAGGAGGGGCCGGTCGGCAGCCCGGCGGCCAGGAACGCGCGGTGGTCGTCGGCGAACTGGAAGCCGAACGTCCGCTCCACCCGGTCGAACTCCGTCCCGGTCAGACCGCGCATGATCGGGACGTGCCCCAGCACCGCCAGCCGGCGTGCCGCCCGCGCGCCGAGGGCCGTACCTTCCTGGCTGGCCCCGTCAGCGGGCTGATCGCGTCGGACCTTGCGGAACCGGTCCAGAAAATCGCGCACGGTCGTCCCTCCGTGTTGCCGGGCCGCGAAGCGTAGCAAGCAGCACCGGTGTCGGCGCTCGCGTCGCCGGCGCTGCGTCAGGCGGCCTGCCGGCGATCCTGGAGACCAGCAAGCCCGCCAACGTCGAGGTGTACCGGCGCACCGGCTGGGAGGTGGTGGACACCATTGACAAGCCCTTGCCCACCTGGATCATGCAATGGTCGTCTCACTGACTCGGGTGTTCCCCTGCGGCAGCTGACGTCGCGCCTGGGACGTTCGCGCTCACGGTAGACGGCGGAGCGACGGCGCTGGTCAGAGCGTCCACCGTCAAGCAACGTCGGCGTTGGTTGCCGTCCTCGGCCGTACGGATGGTCCATCGCCCTCGACGGACACCTGCTACCCGTTGTCGACCACCCATTCGTGGCGACGCAGCTCGTCCAACACCTTGCGTGCGCGGAGAGCCCAGAAGATCACCATCTCCTGGTGGCCGCGTGCCTCGAACATGAAGCCATCGGCCAGCACCGGGATGTGACGGACGCGGGAGATCGATACGAGGTTCGTCTGGGTGAGCCGGAACTCTCCGAAGATGGAGGAGACCACGATCGCCTGCCCGGTGACGCGGAGCCGGGCGAATGGCCATGTCGCGCTCCGCTCGAACCGTGGGCTTCCCCACGTCCTTAACTGTTGGTCAACGTAGGCAACGCCGCCGCGCGTGATGAAGTCCCTGGGCACGCAGCGATCATCGCTGATGCTGGCAAGGTCGACCTCGACAGAGAAACGGTGAGCAGTACGGGCCTCGCGGCCACCGGTGAGTTGTTCCGCTCGCTTCCGAGCCGTTCGGCTCCCCGCTCCGGACGCTCGCTGGACTCTCGATCTTGGCTTGGGCTTACGGGGTAGGGGTATTACTGCTCAGGCTTTTCGGCGACGTAGGTGCCCCGCTGCGGCACCGTCATGACCAGTCCACGCTCCCGCAGGAGACGCACCGCCTGCCGCACCGTACCGCGAGCAACTCCGTACTCCTGCTGTAGTTGCGACTCGCTCGGGATCGGGCGGAGCGACTGAAGCTCGCCATCGGCGATGCGCTTCGCAACGAGATCGGCGACCTGGATGTACAGCGGTGTTGGCGACAACGGATCGACCATTGCCCAAGCCTCCTCGACGTCCTGAACGTCTAGACCTGCGGTACGTACCTAGACGTCTATAGACGTACAGGTCTACGGTCGGTAGTGACCCCAGAACCAAAAGGAGGGATAGATGTTGTGGAAGTGGCGTAAGACGGGCGTGGGGCTGGTGGCTGAGGCGGAGGAGCCCTGCCGATCTGACCGGCCCGGCAACCATCTACCAGAACCGCTCGGGAGCCCTCGGCCCCCAGGCGGTCGCCGAGGTCCAGGCTCGCCGGAACTCTGGTCACTACTGGGCGAACGAACCGACGATGGAGTACCAGCGCTCCCCGCTCCTCACTCGCGGGCAGGAGTACCGGGCGGGAGGCTGGCGTGCCTGAGGTCCCGTTCCCCGTCATCCTCGCCTCGTACTGCGTCGACTACCACGAGCGGAACGACTGCTCAGCGTGCACCCCAAGTGGATGCCCTCGGCTCGCGGATGCCGCGCTCATCCTCGACAAGTTCCGCGCGGAGCGGCTGGAGCGTCACCGCCTCCGCCGGGCGACCGGCTGACCCATCCCAGGAGCGCAGCCCCCGGTCCTCTCGCTACCGGGGGCTGCGCCGTGTTGGCCATATGTGCACTGCACTAGTCCGCGACCAGGGCTGACGCTAACTGCTTGCGCGCCGACCGCCGAGGTGATCACTGGCTAATCGACGGCTTAGCGGCGGCTTAAGTTGGCCATAGCCGGCGCCCGAGTGTCAGTGGGCGCCGATACTCTTCACCGCGCGGAAGGCCGGGGTCCGAAGGACTTCTGCACCCGGCCGCCCCAGGCGTGAACCGCCGAGGGCAACGACCCGGGCCTTCCGTCCAAACCTCGGGTCCGTGATCAGTACGGACCCGGTGCCCGGCGCCGCCCGTTCCCCCCACACAACGGGCGGCGCTCGGCGTTTACCCCATCCGCTTCGCCGCGTGCGCCTCGCCGCCGACTACGGCGTCTGCACCCGCCCCGTCTCCCTGCGCCGCACCGACCTCGACTCCGGCCACACAGAGGTGATCGACCTGCCCTGCGGCGCCACCCAGGAAGCAAAGTGCCCCGCTGCGTCAGGGTGTTCGCCGGACTGTTCAGCAGCACATCCCAGATCCCAGGTTGCCCGGTCTTCCTACCCTGCGGGTATGGCATACGAGCCGGTCATGGTGCCACCGAAGAACCCCCGTACGAGACGGACGGTGCTCGTCGGTGTCGTGCTCTCCCTCTGCTGCCTCGGTGGCGTCATCGGCGGCTTCGTGCTGCGGGACCTGGCCCAGGAGGCCAAAGGGCCGGCGCGTGACAGTGTGGACACCTTCGCCGGGGCGATGGTCGAGCGGGACTTCCCGACGGCCTACGGGCAACTCTGCAGCCAGCTGCGGAATCGGCAGGGCCAGGCCGACTTCGTCCGCCAGCAGTCCGGGCAGTTCACGTCCACCGGTTACGAGATCGTCGGCGTGAACGTCGTCAACATGAACGGCCGGGTCCACGGGGAGGCCAACGTGCGCTGGGTCCTGCCGAACGGCGCCAGCGGGACCCAGGTGCTCACCCTGGTCAAGGAAGACGGCGACTGGCGGGTCTGCGAGTGACGGCATCCCGGCCGTCCGCCCCGACCACGCGGCACAGCTTCGCGACCGTCCAGCGGCCGCCTGCACGACGTCCGGCACACGGCGGCGAGCATCCTGCTCGCGCAGGGCGTGCCCGCCAGGGTGGTCATGGAACTGCTCGGCCACTCGCAGATCGGGTTGACGCTGGGCACCTACTCGCATGTAGCACCGGAGCTGTCCCGCGCGGCGGCTGACGCTATCGGGGGTGCGCTCTGGTGAAACTGCAACGGCAACTGCAACGGGCTGCCGGTTCAGGACCGCTGTGGATCCGCTGTTTCCGCAGGTCAGGTATGGTGCGCCCGGCAGGATTCGAACCTGCGGCCTTGGGATTAGAAGTCCCCTGCTCTATCCGCTGAGCTACGGGCGCGCGGCGTACGTTGTCGCGCCAAGAGGGTACCGCCGACCCCGGTCCGCGCGGGGGAACGGGTCGCCCTCTCGACACCGATGATCAGCGTCGCACGCGCCCCGCCCGGAGGGCATCCGGGTTCCCGTCGGAAAGCGGCTCGGTCCGGCCCGTACCCTCGGGTTCGTGCTGCTGGAACCGGACGCCGAGAACGAGGTCGCCTACGAGCTGTGCCAGCTCCTCGGGCGCGCGATCCTGCCGGTCAGCGGGGCCGGTGCGTACGGCACGGCGTTCTTCCTCGGGCACCCGACGGGCGAGTACCTGCTCACCGCCGACGCCCTCACCCACGCCGAGGTCGGCGAGATCGGGCTGCGGGCGAGTGTCACCGAGCCGGCTGGCGTGGCCTCCGACGCGATGCTCCTGCCCGACTTCCCGCGGCTCTGGGCGCACCGGCCCGAGGTCGGTGCGGCGATCATGCCCACCAGTGACCTGCACGCGTACGCCGCCGAGCGGGGCTGGCGGTGGCGTACCCAGCCGGTGCCCGACGCGGTGGCCGTCCGGGCGGACGAGGTCGCCGGACTCGGCGCGGAGCCGATCTCGGCGATCGTGCTCGCCCTCGGCCTCTGCGAGGACGGGTCCCGGCCGCTGGAGGTGGCCGTCGAGCGCGCGGTCCGCGCGGACAACGGCCTGCGGATCACCGCCGCGCTGCCCGCCGGGTACGTCGGGGCACCCGTCTTCGGGGTACGGCCCGACGCGGCAGGGGAGGTCGGGCTGCGCTGCCTCGGCCTGGTGCTGCCCGGTGAGGGCGGCCATCCGCTGGCCACCCTCGACCGGATCGTCGCGGACCTGCCCGACTGAGCCCGGCGGAGCGTCAGCCGCCCTGCGAGGTCGCTCCCGCCGGCGCGTCCGCCTCCACCGGTCCGCGACCGGCAGGAATCACCGCGTCCGTCGTGGTGGGGGCGGTGTCCGTCGGACCGGCGCCGAGGAACGCCCCGGCCCACCGCCCGACCTCGGCGAAGACCTTGTCCCGTACGGCGGGGCCGGAGAGGGTCAGGTCGTGCATGCCGCCGTCGAAGCGGGCCAGGGTGACGTGCCGGCCGAGCCGGGGCGCCCAGCGGACCATGTGCTCCACGTCGAGCACGGCGTCGGCCAGCGCCGCCGAGTCGTGCCACTTCGTGCCCTTGAAGCTGCGGGTCGAACAGGCCAGCAGCACCGGCACCGGGATCTCCAGCCCGGCGCGCAGTTGCCGCTGGGCGGTGCGGATCGCGTTGAGCCAGCCGGCCCGGACCGGGAACCCGGCGAGCGGCTTCCAGGCCAGGTCGTACGTCCACTCGCCGCGATGGTCGGCGTGCAGGCTCTCGCCGTACACGGTGCCGAGGCCGAAGGGGATGACGCGGTGCGGCGCGCCGCGGCCCAGCCGGGAGACGGCGGCCGCGAGGGGTCGACGGACCAGCCAGGGGGCGTTGAGGTCGAAGAACGGGCTGTTCAGGAAGAGCCCGTCGACCAGGCTGGCGTCGCGGCGCGCCTGCGCCCAGAGCGAGACGATCAGACCACCGGTGGAGTGGCCCATGGCGAGCAGGGTGTCGTGCCCGTCATCATCCCGGATGATCTTCGCGGTGGCGTCCAGCTCGGGAAAGTAGTCGCTGATGTCGCGGCAGAAGTTCGGGGTCTGGTGCGGCAGCAGGCTGCGACCGTATTTGCGCAGGTCGAGCGCGTAGAAGTCCCAGCCCCGCTCGGCGAAGAAGTCGGCCACGTGGGTCTGGAAGAAGTAGTCGACGAAGCCGTGCACGTAGAGCACGGCCCGGCCGGTGGGCCGGTCGGCGCGCCGCCGGACCAGGGTGGCGACCACCGGCCCCTCGTCGTCGGTGCCCAGGTCGATCGTCTGCCGCTCGTACGGCGGCCCCAGCACGTCCTGTTCCACGACCGCGACGGTACGCCCGGAAGCTACCCGGCGGTAGCCCCCGGCCGTCCCCGTCCGGCACGCACCGCGCCGGACGGGGACGGCCGCTCTCCGCTCAGGCGGTGTCGGCGTCCACCCGGTCGAGGTCAGAGTCCGCGTCCGCGACCTGGTCCGGGCCGGGCTGGCCCATCTCCCGGACGTGCTTGTTGTGCCGCGGCTCCTGCCGGGTCTTGGCGTCGTTGAGCCGCCGGCGCAGGTCGTCCCGGGCGTCGTGGAGCGCCGCCCGCAGGTCCTCCTCGCTGGAGGTGGTGACGATCTTCTGCCGCCCGGCGATCCAGCACTCCAGGGTGACCTTCTGCCCGCGCGCCTCCCGGTCCTTGACCGACACCTCCAGCTCGGTGGCGTCGGCGTGGAAGGCGGCCAGCCGCGCGTCCAGGGTCGCGAACTGCTCGACGATCCAGTTCCGGTCGCCCTGGGAGAAGCCCGTGCCCACGCGCAGGCACTCGGCCACGGTCGCCGGGTTGGTCACCGCGCTCATCGCCGCACCCCCCGCTCGGTGCGGACGGAGCCGGTCGTACGGAGCGAGCTGAGAATCATCAGCGCTGACCTTTCTCGTCGGACGTCGTGCCGTGGTGGTTCTCGGTTGATCAACTCCATACCCAGTCGAGGTCGTCCCCATTCCGGGTGACCCCCGGCTTCCGATCCTGGTGAGCCCCCGGACGGCGTCCCAGGGCCGGCCGGCCCTAGCACACCGGGACCTTGATCAGGCCTTCGTCCACAGCCGATCCCGTCGTCCACAGGGCGGCGCCGCCCGGTCGCGGCCGGGCGTCCGCGCGGGCCAGTCTCGGCACGAGTCGGCTCGCCACGGCAGGCCCTGGACCCCTGGGAGGGGACGATGTTCGATACCTACGTCACGATCGTCGGCAACGTGCTGACGGCACCGGAGTGGCGGCGCACCACCCAGAGCAACACGCTGGTCGCCAACTTCAAGGTCGCCTCGACCGCCCGCCGGCTCGACCGGGACAGCGGCCGGTGGGTCGACGGCAATAGCCTCCGCGTCCGGGTGAACTGCTGGCGGAAGCTGGCCGAGGGGGTGGCCGCCTCGGTGATGGTCGGCGACCCGGTGGTGGTGGCCGGCCGGCTCTACACCCGGGACTGGACCGACGACGCCGGCAACCACCGGACCCTCTACGAGCTGGAGGCGGTCGCGGTGGGGCACGACCTGTCCCGGGGGCGGGCCCGGTTCCTGCGCAACAAGCCGAGCATGACCACCAGCAGCGTCGAGGACGCCGAGGCGGCCTCCCGGGTGCACGGTGAGCCGACCGAGGCGGTGCCGGACGAGCAGACCCCGACCACGCCGGGCGACCGGCCGTTCGACGAGGACTTCGAGTTCTCCGGCTTCACCGACCCGCGCGCCGGCCACGGCCTGCCCGGCACCGACGTCGAACCGGTGCCCGACCCGTTCGACGACGAGACCGACGACGGGGACGGGCCCGGCGACGACCTCGCCCCGCTGCCCGGTGACGGCGAGGAGCCGGGGGAGGCCGGCGAGCTGGATCCGGCGCCGGGGACCGTCCCGTCGTCCGGGCGGGGCCGGCGCGGTCGCGGTCGGGCGCCTGTGCCGGCCTGATCCGGGGCCGCGCCGGGTCGACCTGCGCGGGCGTGGGCCGGCGCAACGGGCCGGCCCCGGGCGCCGGGCGGGGCCGGGCGACGGGCGGCCCCGGGCGACGGGCCACTGCGGGTGACCGGGAGGGCCGCCGCGGGGCCTACGACCGGGGGCGGGGTGGCGACGGCGGACGTGGCCACCCCGCCGTACGGCTAGGCTGGCCGGCCGGAGGTGGTGAGCGGTGCGGCACTCGACCGCCGTGGCGAACGCGGCAGGGCTGCTGGCGGGGTACGCCCTGGACAGCCTGCTCGGCGACCCGCGCCGCTGGCACCCGGTGGCCGGGTTCGGCCGGGCGGCCGGTGCCCTGGAGCGACGGGTCTACCGCCCGGACCGGGCGGCGGGAGCCGTCTTCACCACCGTCGCGGTCGGCGTACCGGTGCTGCTCGGCGCGGCCGCCACCGTGGCCACCCGGCGCCATCCGGTGGCCCGCGCGGCGCTGATGGCGGCCGGCACCTGGACGGTGCTCGGCGGGCGCACGCTGCGGCACGAGGCCGGGGTGATGGGGAAGGCCCTGCGGCGCGGCGACCTGCCGGCGGCCCGCCTTCGGCTCGGTCACCTCTGCGGGCGGGACCCGTCCGCGCTGAACGAGGCCGAGTTGGCCCGGGCCACCGTCGAGTCGGTCGCCGAGAACACCTCCGACGCCGTGGTGGCGCCACTGCTCTGGGGCGGGCTCGCCGGGCTGCCCGGCCTGCTCGGGTACCGCGCGGCGAACACCCTCGACGCGATGGTGGGGCACCGCTCGCCGCGCTACGCCCGCTTCGGCACCCCGTCCGCCCGCCTCGACGACGTGCTCAACCTGGTGCCGGCGCGGCTGACCGGGCTGCTCACCATCGCCGTCGCCCCCGCCGTCCAGGGGGACCGGGCCCGGGCCTGGCGGGTCTGGCGACGGGACCGCAACGACCACCCCAGCCCGAACGCGGGCCAGTGCGAGGCGGCGATGGCCGGTGCCCTCGGCGTCCGGCTCGGCGGCCGCAACGTCTACTTCGGGCGCTCCGAGGTGCGGCCGTTCCTCGGCGACGGTCCCCGGCCCGAGGCGCGCCACCTGAAGCGGGCCGCCCGGGTCTCCGGCGCGGTCGGTCTCGCCGCCCTCGGGCTGGCGGCGGCCTGGCCGCTGACCGGGGGCCGGCTGGTCTCCACCGCCGGCCGGCGGGGAATCGGCGGTGCGACCCGGGCGCGGGCGGGTCGGGGGAGCGGGCGGTGAGCGGCGGGCTGCTGGTCGCGGGCACCACCTCCGACGCCGGCAAGAGCGTGCTCACCGCCGGCATCTGCCGGTGGCTGCACCGCCGGGGCGTCAAGGTGGCGCCGTTCAAGGCGCAGAACATGTCCAACAACTCCGCCGTGGTGGTCGGCGCCGACGGGCGGAGCGGCGAGATCGGCCGGGCCCAGGCGATGCAGTCCGCCGCCTGCGGGCTCGCCCCGGACCTGCGGTTCAACCCGGTGCTGCTCAAGCCGGGCAGTGACCTGGCCAGCCAGGTGGTGCTGCTCGGCGAGGCCGTCGACACGGTGACCGCGGGCAACTTCCGCCAGCTGCGGCCCCGGCTGGCGCAGACCGCGTACGCGGCGCTGGCCGAGCTGCGGGCGGCGTACGACGTGGTGATCTGCGAGGGCGCCGGCAGCCCCGCCGAGATCAACCTACGGGCCGGCGACTACGTCAACATGGGGCTGGCCCGGCACGCCGGCCTGCCCACCATCGTGGTCGGCGACATCGACCGGGGTGGGGTCTTCGCCTCGATGTTCGGCACGGTCGCCCTGCTCGACCCCGCCGACCAGGCACTCGTCGCCGGCTTCGTGATCAACAAGTTCCGGGGCGACCTGGGGCTGCTCCAGCCGGGGCTGGACATGCTGCACCGGGTCACCGGCCGACCCACCTACGGGGTGCTGCCCTGGCACCTCGACCTCTGGCTCGACGCCGAGGACTCCCTCGCCTACGGGCGGGTGCTCGGCCGACCCGCCGCGCCGCACGGCACCGACTGGCTCGACGTCGCCGTGGTCCGGCTGCCCCGGATCAGCAACGCCACCGACGTCGAGGCGCTCGCCACCGAGCCCGGCGTCCGGGTCCGGCTCACCGTCGAGCCCGCCGAGCTGGCCGCCGCCGACCTGGTCGTGCTGCCCGGCTCCAAGTCCACCGTCGCCGACCTGGCCTGGCTGCGGGAGACCGGCCTCGCCGACGCGGTCACCGCGCACGCCGCCGCCGGCCGGCCATTGCTCGGCATCTGCGGCGGTTTCCAGATGCTGGCCCGGGCCATCCACGACCCGGTGGAGAGCCGCCGGGGCAGCGTCCCCGGGCTCGGCCTGCTCCCCGTCGAGATCACCTTCGACCCGCGCAAGACGGTCCGGCAGGCCGCCGGCACGGCCGCCGACGGCGTCCCGGTGCGCGGCTACGAGATCCACCACGGCTACGTCTCCGCCATCGACCAGGCCCTGGCCCCGCTGCTCACCTACGCCGACGGAGCCGGCGAGGGGGCCCGGCTCGGCGCGGTGCAGGGCACCCACTGGCACGGCGCGTTCGAGTCCGACGAGTTCCGCCGCCGGTTCCTCACCGAGGTGGCCCGGGCGGCCGGCCGGCACGGCTTCACGGTCGCCCCGGACACCACCTTCGCCGCGGCCCGCGAGCGTTCCCTGGACCTGCTCGGCGACCTGGTGGAGGAGCATCTGGACACCGACGCGCTGTGGCGGCTGATCGAGAGCGGGCCTCCCGCCGACCTTCCGTTCATCCCGCCCGGCGCCCCGCCGGCGAACTGACCGTCCGGTGACCCGGCCGGCCCGCCGGCGAGCTGACCGTCCCCGCCGGCCCGGCCGGTCCGGCCAGACGGCTCAGAGTCGGACGTCGGCGGGCCCGTCGGAGAACGGCAGCCCCGCCTCCCGCCACGCGTCGACCCCGCCGATCATGTCGGTGGCGTTGCGCAGGCCCAGCGCCTGCAGGCTCGCCGCGGCCAGGCTGGAGCTGTAGCCGTGCCGGCACACCACCACGATCTCCCGGTCGTACCTGGTCGCCTCGGGGATGCGCCACTCGCTGGCCGGGTCCAGCCGCCACTCCAGCACCGTCCGCTCGATGACGATCGCGCCGGGCAGCTCGCCCTGCTCCCGGCGCTGCAGCTCGGTGCGGGTGTCGACCAGCAGCGCACCCGCCCGCACCGCCTCGACGGTCGCCTGCGGACTCAACCGGCGCAGCCCGGCACGGGCCTGCTCCAGCAGGGCGTCCACGCCCGGACTCATCACGTCATTGAGCACATCCAGATCATGCCGGTCACCATGGCCAGTCACGCGGTGAACGGCGGCTCCGGCGACCGGAACCAGGCTGACGGGGGACACCCGATAGCGTCGCTGGAATGACGGTGGCCGTGGTCGAGGCGTACGCGACGCTGGCCCGGCGGGTGCTGGCCGGGCCGGCGCGGTTGGGGCGTACCCGACTGGTGGCCGTCGACGGGCCGAGCGGCGGGGGGAAGAGCGTCTTCGCCGCGCGCCTCGCGGACGCCGTCGCCGGCCTCTCCGACGGCCGGCGGCCCCCGGTGGTGCACACCGACGACCTGCTCGACGGCTGGGACGACCAGCTCACTTTCTGGAACCGGCTGGAGGAGTGCGTGCTCGCCCCGCTGCGGGCCGGCCGGCCCGGGGCGTACCACCGCTACAGCTGGGTGCGGCGCGCCTTCCTGCCCCGGGCGGTGCCGGTGCCGGTGACGCCGGTGCTGCTGGTCGAGGGGGTGAGCGCGGCGCGGGCGCTGATCCGGCCCGAGCTGACCCTGGCGGTCTTCGTCACCGCACCGGAGCCGCTGCGGCTGACCCGGGCGCTGGACCGCGACGGCCCGGAGGTCCTGCCGGAGCTGCGCCGCTGGCACGCGGGGGAGCGGGCGCACTTCGCCGCGGACGCCACCGCCGCGCACGCCGACCTGGTGGTCGACGGCGCGCCAGCCCTGCCGCACGACGCCACGCGCTACTTCGTCCGCCGGGCCTGAGCGCGGCGCCGGCCCGACTCCCGGCCGTGCGGGGCATGGACGCCGGCCGACACCTGGGGCACGATGCGGGGACACCGGTACGGGGGAACGGGGAGCCCAGATGGCAGGAGCGGACGCGCCCGCGCGGCGCCGGATCACACTGACCGGCATCAGCTCGCGGGCCTGGGAGCATCCGGCCGACCGGGGCGCCCTGGTCGCGCTCCGCGAGCTGCGCGGCTTCGACGAGGTGGTCAAGGCGTTCTTCGGGATGTGGAACGAGCGCGCCTTCCGGCTGCAGTTCCTCGCCTCCGGCATCCGGGTCGACCACCGGCAGTACCCGGCGGTGCACCAGCGCTGGGCCGAGGCCGCCGCGGCGCTCGACGTGGCCGAGCTGCCCGAGCTGTACGTCACCCAGTCGCCGTGGCTCAGCGCCGAGGCGGTCGGGCTGGACCGGCCGTTCGTGGTGCTCAGCTCGGCCTGCGTGCAGCAGCTCGACGACGACGAGCTGCGCTGTCTGCTCGGCCACGAGCTGGGGCACGTGCTCAGCGGCCACGCCGTGCACAAGACCATCCTGATGATCCTCACCCGCTGGGCGGCCAACCTGAGCTGGCTGCCGGTCGGCGCGATCGCGCTGCGGGCGATCATCGCGGCGATGCTGGAGTGGTGGCGCAAGGCGGAACTCTCCGCCGACCGGGCCGGCCTGCTCGCCGGGCAGGATCCGGCTGCCGCGCTGCGGCTGCTGATGAAGCTTGCCGGCGGCGGCGACCTCACCCAGACCGACACGGCGGCCTTCCTCGAGCAGGCCGCCGAGTACGCCGGCGGCGGTGACCTGCGGGACAGCCTGCACAAGCTGCGGATGACCGCGTGGAGCACCCATCCGATGCCGGTGGCCCGGGCCGCCGAGCTGCGCCGGTGGATCGACTCGGGCGCGTACGGGCGGGTGCTGGCCGGGGACTACCCGCGCTGCGCCGACGACGCCACGACCACCGTCTCCGAGGAGATCAAGGCGGCGGCCGAGTCGTACCGGGAGGCGTTCGAGCGCTCGACGGACCCGCTGGTCGGGCTGCTGCGCCGGCTCGGCGACGGGGCCGCGGACGTCGGCGAGTGGGTGGGCGGCACGACCGGCCGGGCCCGCTCCTGGATGGGCGCGGCGGCCGAGTCCGCCGCCCGGGCCCGGCGGGCCGGCGCCGGCCGGCCGGCGGAGGGTCGCGCGGCCGGTCCGGCCGGCACCGACGCGGGCTCGGAGGATGTCGCGGGGTAAGGCCGGCATACGATGCCGGTCATGACCACACCGATCATGTCCGAGTCCGAGGTACGGGCCGCCGTCGAGCGGGAACTGCCCGGTGTCCGTGCCGACCTGGAACGCCTCGTCCGCATCCCCGGCATCGCCTTCGAGGGCTTCGACCACTCGCACGTGGAGCGCTCGGCCGAGGCGGTCGCCGAGCTGCTGCGCGGCTGTGGCCTCGACACGAAGGTGGTGCGCTCCGGCGGCCAGCCGGCGGTGATCGGGAAGAAGCCGGCGCCGCCCGGCGCCCCCACCGTGCTGTTGTACGCCCACCACGACGTGCAGCCGGTCGGCGACCTGTCGTTGTGGGAGTCCGACCCGTTCGAGCCGGTCGAGCGGGACGGCCGCCTCTACGGCCGGGGCGCCGCCGACGACAAGGCCGGCATCATGGCGCACGTCGCGGCGCTGCGGGCCTTCGGCGACCAGCTGCCGGTCGGCGTGGTCCTCTTCATCGAGGGTGAGGAGGAGTACGGCTCCGACTCGCTGGAGCGGCTGCTCGCCGAGCACCGCGAGGAGATCGCCTCCGACGTCATCGTGATCGCCGACTCCACCAACTGGGACATCGGCGTGCCGGCGCTGACCACCTCGCTGCGCGGCATCGTCAACTGCTTCGTCGAGGTGCGCACCCTGGACCACGCCGTGCACAGCGGCATGTTCGGCGGCGCGGTGCCGGACGCGCTGACCGCGCTGGTCCGGCTGCTGGCCACCCTGCACGACGACGCCGGTGACGTCGCCGTCGAGGGGCTGGTCGGCCGCGAGGGCGCCAGCGTCGACTACCCGGAGGACCGGTTCCGCACCGAGGCCGGCCTGGTCGCGGGCGCCGCCCTCTTCGGGACCGGCCGGATCACCGACCGGCTCTGGACCAAGCCGGCGCTCGCCGTCCTCGGCATCGACGCCCCGGCCACCGCCGAAGCGCCGAACGCGCTCGTGCCGGCAGCAAAGGCCAAGCTCAGCGTGCGGCTGGCGCCGGGCGACGACCGGACGCGCGCGTACGATGCGCTCCGCACCCACCTGGAGAAGCACGCGCCGTGGGGCGCCCAGGTGACGGTCACCTTCGAGCACGACGGTGACCCGTGCGTCATCGACGCCTCGGGCCCGATGTTCGACGCGGCCCGCGCCGCGTTCCGTACCGCCTGGGACGGCACCGACCCGGTGGACATCGGCGTCGGCGGCTCGATCCCGTTCATTGCCACCTTCCAGGAGATGTTCCCGCAGGCGGCGGTCCTGGTGACCGGCGTGGAGGACCCGCACGCCCGGGCGCACGGCCCGAACGAGAGCCTGCACCTGGGGGAGTTCACCCGGGTCTGCCTGGCCGAGGCGCTGTTGCTGGCGAAGGTCGCCGAGGCGGCGGCGAGCCGGAGTTAGGCGGCGGAACCGTAACTTCGGGGCCGATGTCGGAGTTTGCGGTGTGTCGGGCGCAGGGGTGTTATAGCCTTTCGAACATGCGTACGAACGACGTGATGACGCGGCTCGAGGCCGCCGTGAGTGCTCTGGGGGACGTCGACGTCTCCGCGTGGCCCGAGGACACGCTCAAGGACCAGCTCGGCGAACTCTCGGCCGCGCTGGTCGCCCTCGACGGGGTGCTCTCCCGGGTCGCCGACGAGGTGCGCGCCCGGGGCCTGCGCATCGAGGAGCCCGTCTCCGCCTGACCGCTCGCCGCTGGTCCGGCCCCCGCCGGCCGGGCCTCGCTGGCCGGGCCGGCGGGGGCCGGGGCGCCGGTGGTCGATCCACTCCATGTCGCCGATGTGGCGGGCGACGGCGGGCGGCGACGGCCCTGCGGCGGGCGGCGACGGCCCTGCGGCGGGCCCGGGCACGGCAATGCCCGGGTGGTGTCGGGGGTGGCTGGCAGGATGGGGCCGTGCGGTTCCTCGACCTGGCAGCCACCTCCGCGGCCGTCGGCGCCACCAGCGGCCGGCGGGCCAAGGTGGAGCTGCTCGCCGGCGCGCTGCGGGCGCTCGACCCGGCCGAGGTGCCGGCCGGCTCCGGCTACCTCGCCGGTGAGCTGCGCCAGCGGCAGACCGGCATCGGCTGGGCCAGCCTGCGCGACCTGCCCGCCCCGGCCGCCGAGCCGACCCTGACCGTGGCCGGCGTCGAGGCGGCGGTCGACGAGATCGCCGCGGTGCGCGGGCCCGGCTCGCAGGCCCGTCGCAGGGAGCTGCTCGGCGCGCTCTTCGCCGCCGCCACCGCCGACGAGCAGCGGCTGCTGGTCGGCCTGTTCAGCGGCGAGCTGCGCCAGGGCGCCCAGGCGGGGCTGCTGGCCGACGCGATCGCCCGGGCGGCCGAGGTGCCGGTCGCAGCCGTCCGCCGGGCCCTGCTGCTCGCCGGCGACCTGCGCGCCGTGGCGGTGGCCGCGCTCTCCGGGGGCGCCGCCGCGCTGGCCGGCTTCGGGCTCCAGGTGGGGCGCCCGCTCGCGCCGATGCTGGCGCAGAGCGCCCCCTCGGTCGACGCCGCGCTCGAGGCCACCGGCACTCCCGCGGTGGTCGACGTCAAGCTGGACGGCATCCGGATCCAGGTGCACCGCTCCGGCGACGACATCGCCGTCTTCACCCGCAGTCTCGACGACATCACCACCCGGGTGCCCGAGGTGGTGGCCGCCGTGCGCGCGCTGCCCGCCCGGGAGTTGGTGCTCGACGGTGAGGCGATCGGGTTGGACGCCACCGGCCGGCCGCTGCCGTTCCAGCAGACCTCCAGCCGAGCCGCCCGCCGCACCACGCCGAGCACCACGGGCACGGTGCCGGTCGCCCCGGCCGTGCTCGCCGCCGCCGAGACCGCCGGCGAGACGGTGCTGACGCCGTACTTCTTCGACCTGCTGCACCTCGACGGCGTGGATCTGATCGACCGGCCCGGCCGGGAGCGGTGGGCCGCCCTGGCCGACGCGGTCGACGAGTCGTTGCTGGTCGGGCGGGTGGAGGTCGACGACCCGGAGCAGGCGGGCAGCGCCTTCGCCGCGGCGCTCGACGCCGGCCAGGAGGGGGTCGTGGTCAAGTCGCCGGACGCGCCCTACGACGCCGGTCGGCGCGGCGCGGCCTGGGTCAAGGTGAAGCCCCGGCACACCCTCGACCTGGTGGTGCTGGCGGTCGAGTGGGGCAGCGGCCGGCGCCAGGGCTGGCTCTCCAACCTGCACCTGGGCGCCCGCGACCCGCGCACCGGCGCGTTCGTCATGCTCGGCAAGACCTTCAAGGGCCTCACCGACGAGCTGTTGCGCTGGCAGACCGAACGCTTCCTCGGGCTCGCGGTCGAGCGCGGCGACTGGGTGGTGCGGGTCCGCCCCGAGCAGGTGGTCGAGATCGCGTTCGACGGGGTGCAGACCAGCTCCCGCTATCCCGGTGGGGTGACGCTGCGCTTCGCCCGGGTGGTGCGCTACCGCGACGACAAGACCGCCGCCGAGGCCGACACCATCGACATGGTCCGGGCCATCCACGCCGGGCGGGTCGCCGGCTGACCGCCCGGAGGGGCGGCACCAGCCGACGCCCCCGCCCGGGGTCGGTCAGGCCGTCGAGAGCGACCGGGCGTAGTTGACCTGGTTGTTGATCTGCTGCACCTGGCCCTGATGGACGACCGGGATGCGGGCCACGTACTGGTGCGCGCCGTTGGTCACCGTCACCTGCACCGTCCCGTGGTGCCTCGTCTCCTTGATCAGCAGGAAGAACAGGCTGAAGAAGGTCAGGCAGAAGAAGGTTCCGGTGGGCGGACAGGGGCTGACCCGGCCGCGCCGGATCAGGCCGGGGCGATCGGCTCCGCGGCCCGGTCCACCGGCCCCGTCGGTGCGTCCAGCCCGGCCGCCCGGCGGGCCTCGCGCCGCGCCACCCAGCCGTAGCCGAAGAGCGACATCGCGGCGAAGAGCCACCACTGGACGACGTAGCCGAAGTTCTGCCAGTTGTTCGCGTGCCCGATCGGCACCGCGCTGAACGCCGGGTCGTTCGCCGGGGTCTGCTCGTCGAGCAGCAGGTACGCCCCGTGCACCGGGTACGGCAGCTCGCGAGCCAGCTTGCCCACGGCGATCCGGCGGGCCTCCAGCCGGCCCTCACGCCGGTCGACGGCCCCGCCGCCGGTCTCGGTCGGGTGCACCCGGCCGACCACCGTCACCTCGCCGCTCGGCAGCGCCGGCACGTCGGGTACGGCCATCGCCCCGCCGCCCGGCGCGGGCGGGATCCAGCCCCGGTCGACCAGCACCGCCGTGCCGTCGGTCAGCACCAGCGGCGCGAGCACCTCGAAGCCGACCTTGCTGTCGACCGTCCGGCCGCGGACCAGCACGACGTTCGACGCGTCGTACCGGCCGGTGGCGGTGACCCGGCTCCACTCGGCCTGCTCGGCGGGGGCCGGGCCGGCCGAGCCCGCACCGCCGGTGGGCGCCGGCAGCGCGTCGCGCAGCGGCGCCGGCGTCCCCCGGTTGCCGGCGTCGATGCGTTCGTTGACCGCCGTCCGTTCGTGGTAGCGGGCCAGCTGCCAGTTGCCGAGCAGCACCATCACCGCGGCGGCGACCAGGGTCAGCGCGAGGATGCCCAGCCAGCGTGGCGTCAGCAGGAACCGGTACACGGCACGAGGCTACCCGTATGACCGGGACCACTGACCGCGACGGCCCGGGGAGCGGCAATCGGCCGCCGTCGTCCGTCGGTGCGGACGGGTATGGTCACGCGAGCGGATCGCCGTCCCGTTCCTCCCGGTCGGTCTGCCCGCCACCCGCCGCCAGCGAGGAGTCGATGATGACCGCCGTGCCGCGCCTCGTGCTCAGCGCGCCCTCCTCCGGTCACGGCACCAACGCCCTGTCGATCGGGCTGCTCGCCGCGCTGGCCGACCGGGGCCTGGACGTCGCCGGCTTCAAGATCGGCCCGGACCACGTCGATGCGGCGTACCTCGGTCTGGCCTCCGGACGGCCCGGCCGCAACCTGGACCCGCGGCTGGTCGGCGCCGAGCGGCTCGGGCCGCTCTTCGCGTACGGCGCCGAGGGTGCCGGCCTGGCCGTGGTGCAGGGCACCATGGGGCTCTACGACTCGGTGGCCGGCCGGCCCGAGGCGGAGTCCACCGCGGCCGTCGCCACCACCCTGCGCAGCCCGGTCGTGCTGGTGGTGGACGTGGCCGCGATGGGGCAGTCGGTGGCCGCCCTGGTGCACGGCTTCCGCTCGTACGACGAGCAGCTCTGGCTGGGCGGGGTGATCCTCACCCAGGTCGCCTCCCAGCGGCACGAGACGATGCTGCGCGAGGCGCTCGACGACGTCGACGTCCCGGTCTACGGCGCGCTGCGCAGGCACGAGCTGCCGCCGGTGCTGCCCGCCCGACGGCACGGCGTCGTGCCGGTGCTCCGCCGGGACGGTGAGGCGATCCGGGCGGTGCGCCGGCTGGGCGAGGCGGTCGCCGGCACCGTCGACCTGGACCGGCTGCTCGCGCTGGCCCGGTCCGCGCCGGCGCTGCCGGTCGAGCCCTGGTCCCCGGCGTCGGCCGCCCCGGTCGAAGAGGCGCCGCTGGTCGCGCTCGCCGGTGGCCCGGGGGGCAGCTACAGCTACGCCGAGACCGTCGAGCTGCTCCGCGCGGCCGGCGCCGAGGTGGTCACCGTTGACCCGCTGCGCGACGAGGCGCTGCCGGCCGGCGTCCGCGCGCTGGTCGTCGGCGCCGGCCTGCCCGAGTCGTACGCCCGGGACCTCTCCGCCAACCGCCGGCTCTGCATCGCGGTGGCCGAGCTGGCCCGCACCGGTCGTCCGGTGCTCGCCGAGGGCGCCGGCCTGCTCTGGCTGGCCCGGGAGCTGGACGGGCTGCCGATGTGCGGGGTTCTGGACGCGGTCGGCGCCAGCCGGGACGGCCTGGTGGTGGGCTACCGGGAAGCGACCGCGCTGAGCGACAGCGTGGTCGCCGGGACCGGCGCGGTGGCGGTGGGCTACAAGCAGCACGGCGCGGTGCTCACCCCGCGGGCCGGTCAGCGCCCGGCGTGGAGCTGGGACGGCGGCGCGCCGGAGGGCTTCGTCTGGCGGGGCGTGCACGCCTCCCAGCTCGGCCTGCACTGGGCCGCGCAGCCGGAGATCGCGGGCCGGCTGGTGACGGCGGCCGGGGTGGCCGCGGGCGCCGAGGGCGTGGGAGCGCCGGCGTGATCGGGCAGGTGGCGGTCCGCCGCTTCCCGGAGTTGACGGTCTCCACCCCGCGCACCGAGGTGCGCCCACTGGTGGCCACGGACGCCAGGGCGGTCGACGAGGTCTTCGCCGACCGGCAGACCCAGCGCTGGCTGCCGCTGGCCGCGTCGTCGGGGCAGATCGAGGGCCATGCCTGGTGTACCGACCTGGCTCGGCAGCGGCGGGACAGCGGCGAGGGCGACCACTACGCGGTCCTGCGCCGGGAGGACGACCGGGTGGTCGGCTGCCTCTGGACCCGGCGCACCGACTGGGGTGCCCGGCTGACCGAGGTCTCCTACGCCCTGGCCCCGCACGCGCGCGGCTACGGGCTGGCCGCCGAGGCGGTGGACGCGCTGGCCATCGCGCTGATCCTGGAGCACGACTTCCAGCGGGTCGAACTGCGGGTGGCGCCGGGCAACCTGGCCTCCCGCCGGGTCGCCGAGAAGGCCGGCTTCAGCTACGAGGGCCTGCTGCGCAACTCCGGCTACGTCCGCGGCGCCCGGGTGGACCTGGAACTCTGGTCCCTGGTCACCGCCGACCTGCACTGACGCGATCGTCCCCGCCGACCCGCATCAGAACGAGCGTCGCCGCCGACCCGCACCGGAACGAGGTTCGCGTCAGGAACCGCACCGTTCCTGACGCAAACCTCGTGATCCACCGGGGGAGCCCCGGGGGGCGTCAACCCACCATGCGGTCCGAGGGCGGGGTGAACTGGCGGGTGGGCGTGCCCTTCAGGCCGTCGCGCAGCGTCTCGGCGACCGCGCCGACCGGGATCTGCGACTGCCCGTCACCCACCGCGTTGAACGGGTTGTCCGGGTCCGCGATGAAGCTCGCCGCGGCCAGTTCCGGGGTGTAGCCGACGAACCAGGCCGACCGGGTGCTGTCCGTGGTACCGGTCTTGCCGGCCACCGGACGGCCCACCGTGCCCCGGACGCTGTCCGCCGTCGACCAGCCGCCGCAGCTGCCCCGGGCCGGGGTGTCGCCGGTCGGGCAGCGGGCCGCGTCGGTGGCCGCCCGGGCCGCGTCCGCGTTGACCACCTGGCGGCAGCGCGGCTTGGCGACCTCCCGTTCGATGCCGCCCGCCGTCCGGTAGGTGGCCGGGGTGCCGTCCCGGTTGGTGATCGACGTGACCGGCATCGCCTCGCAGTACCGGCCGTCGGCGGCGATCGCGGCGTACGCGTTGGCCAGCTCCAGCGGTGTGGCGTCGGAGACGCCCAGGGTGAACGCGCCCCACTTCTTCGCCTTGGTCGGGGAGGCATGCTCCCGGTCCACGTCGGTCCGCCAGCGCAGCCCGAGCTGCTCGGCCAGCCGGACCGCCCGGTCCGCGCCGACCTGCTCCTCCAGTTGGACGAAGTACGTGTTGACCGACTTGCCGAAGCCGGACCACATGGTCTGCCGGCCGGTCATCGCGCCGCTGGCGTTGGACGGGGCCCAGCCGTCGTAGACGGCGGACTTGTACCGGTACGGCGAGTCGTACGCGGTGGACAGCGGCATCCCGGCGTCGAGCGCGGCGAGCATCGGGAACATCTTGAACGTCGATCCGGCCTGGTACCCGGGGAGGCTGCCGCCGCCGAGCAGCGGCGCCACGGTGTTCGGGTAGTTGGCCTTGATGTGGGGGTCGGCCTCCGGGTTGGAGCTGGGCCCGTTCTCGCTCAGGTCCAGCGAGTAGTTCCGGTTCACCGCCATCGCCTTGACCCGGCCGGTGCCCGGCTCGGACACCACGATGCCGTTGGCGAAGGGGCTGCCGACGCCGTCCTTCGCGCCGACGTTCTTCTCCGCCGCCGCCTGGATCTTCGGGTCGAGGCCGAGCACGATCCGGTAGCCGCCCCGGCGCAGCTTGTCCATCCGTTCCAACCGGTTCTCGCCGAACGCCGGCTGCGCGCTCCACCAGTTCTTCACGTAGTCGCAGGCGAAGCCCCAGGTCTGGTACTTGTCCGGGATCGAGGCGCAGTCGTTAGGTGGGCTGGTCACCCGGGTCCGGATCGGTTCCGCCTTGGCCACCGCCGCGTCGTCCGGGGACAGGTAGCCGAGCTGGGCCATCCGGTCCAGCACGTAGTTGCGCCGCCCGGCGGCGTCCTTCTGGTCCGAGGTGATCGGGTCGTACTCGGAGGGGGACTTGACCAGGCCGGCGAGGGTGGCCGACTCGACCGGGGTGAGGGCGGCCGGGGTCTTGGAGAAGAAGATCTGCGCGGCGGCGTAGATGCCGTACGCCCGGTGGCCGAAGTACGCCGAGTTGAGGTAGCGCTCGAGGATCTCCTCCTTGGTCAGCGCCTTCTCGATGTCCAGCGCCATCCGCATCTCCTTGACCTTGCGCAGGCTGGTCTGCTGGGTGGCTTCCTGGACCTCTTCCGGGGTTTTGGCGCTGTCCCGCAGGGCCATCCGGACGTACTGCATGGTCAGCGTGGAGGCGCCCTGGGAGACGCCGTTGGAGCGGGCGTTGGCCACGAAGGCGCGGGCGACGCCCTTCGGGTCGACGCCGCGGTGCTGGTAGAAGCGGTTGTCCTCGGCGGCGACGATCGCCTGCTGCATGTTCGGCGATACGTCCGACAGCTTCATGTACTGCCGGTATTCCTCGTAGAACATGGTCAGCACGGTCCTGCCGTCGGGGGCGTAGAGGTACGACGTCTCGGCCGGCAGCGCGGTGCGCAGGATGTTGGTCTTCTGCTCCACGGCGTGCGCGGTGGCCTTGGCGCCGATGCCGGTGAAGGCGGCCAACGGGTACGCCACGGCGGCGATCACGATGCCGGCGATCAGCCCGGCGCGGAGGAGAGGAACGGAACGACCAGCGGCAGCAAGGGGTCGGTTGCTCACGTGGTCAAGTTATGACATTTCCGATTCGGAAATGAGAAGAATTCATAAACGGGCGGAGGCGTTGCCGGGCGGTGACGCGACCCACGTCGGGATCCGCTGTCCCGTACGGCGGCTTCCCGGCAGGATCACGGACATGCGTGGTCAGCTGATCGAGGTGCCGTCGGGCACCGGGGACGAGCCCGACCTCGGGCATCACGGGGACGCCGAGGCCACCCCGGGCCTGGTCGACCTGGCCGTCAACGTCCGCCGGGACGCCATGCCGGACTGGCTGGCCGACCCGCTCACCGCGTCGCTGGCCGAGCTGGCCGCCTACCCGGACCCCCGTCCGGCCCGGGCCGCCGTCGCCGCCCGGCACGGCCGTCCCCCGGAGGAGGTACTGCTCACCGCTGGCGCCGCCGAGGGCTTCGTGCTGCTCGCCCGGGCGCTGGCCGGGGTACGCCACCCGGTGGTGGTGCACCCCCAGTTCACCGAGCCGGAGGCGGCGCTGCGGGCGGCCGGGCACGCGGTGGACCGGCTGGTCCTCGACCCGGCCGACGGGTTCCGGCTCGACCCGGCCCGGGTGCCGGCCGACGCCGACCTGGTCATGATCGGCAACCCGACCAACCCCACCTCGGTGCTGCACCCCGCCGCCGACCTGGCCGCGCTGGCCCGGCCGGGCCGGGTGCTGGTGGTCGACGAGGCGTTCGCCGACACCACGCTCGCACCGGGGGTCGACGGCGAGCCGGAGTCGCTCGCCGGCCGGCGGGACCTGCCCGGCCTGGTGGTGGTCCGCAGCCTCACCAAGACCTGGGGCCTGGCCGGCCTGCGGATCGGCTACCTGCTCGGCGAGGCCGCGCTGCTGGAGCGGCTCGCCGCCGTCCAACCGCTCTGGGCGGTCTCCACCCCGGCGCTCGCCGCCGCCACCGCCATCGCCACGCCGACCGCGGTCGCCGCCGAGCGCGCGATCGCCGCGCGGCTCGCCGCCGACCGCGACCACCTGGTCGCGCGCCTGTCGGCCCTGCCCGGGGTACGCGTCGCGGGCCGCCCGGCCAGCGCCTTCGTCCTGGTCCATCTGGCCGGCGCCGACCGGGTCCGGGAACTGCTGCGGGAGCGGGGCTGGGCGGTCCGCCGCGGCGACACCTTCCCCGGGCTGGGCCCGGACTGGCTGCGGATCGCGGTCCGCGACCCGGCGACGACCGACGCGTTCACCGAGGTACTGGCGGAGATCCTGGAGGCATGATGCTGGAGACCACGATTGCGGCGATCGGGCCGCTCGACGAGTCGGCGATGGCTGCCGCGCGGGACCTTCAGGGGCGGCTGACCAAGCCGCCCGGCTCCCTCGGCGCCCTGGAGGAGCTCTCCGTACGCCTCGCCGGGCTGGCCGGGTCCTGCCCGCCGCCGCTGCCCGAGCCGGCCGCGGTGGCGATCTTCGCGGGCGACCACGGCGTGCACGCCCAGGGCGTCACCCCGTGGCCGCAGGAGGTCACCGCTCAGATGATCGCCAACTTCCTGGCCGGCGGGGCGGTGGTCAACGCCTTCGCCCGCCAGGCCGGCGCCGCGGTCACCGTGGTCGACGTCGGCGTGGCCACCCCGCTGCCGGTCGACCCGGACGCGGCGACCGGAGCCGACGACGGCGGGGTGACCGGGCCGCGGCTGGTCTGCGCGAACGTCCGCCTCGGCACCCGGGACATGACGGTCACCGCCGCGCTCACCCGGGACGAGGCCCGCACGGCGGTGGAGATCGGCATCCGGATCGCCGGCGAGCTGGTCGACGCCGGGGCGGGCATCCTGCTCACCGGCGACATGGGCATCGGCAACACCACCCCGTCGGCCGCCCTGGTCGCCGCCCTCACCGGCGCGGAGCCGGCGGAGGTCACCGGACGGGGCACCGGGGTGGACGACGAGACGTACCGGCGGAAGGTCGGCGTGGTGCGGACCGCGCTCGACCGGCACCGGCCCGACCCGGCCGACCCGCTGGGCGTGCTGGCCGCCGTCGGCGGCCTGGAGCACGCGGCGCTGGCCGGCCTGATCCTCGGCGCCGCCGCCCGCCGCGTCCCGGTGCTGTTGGACGGCGTGATCGCGGCCAGCGCCGCGCTGGTCGCGGCGGCTCTCACCCCGGACGCGGTCGGCGCGATGGTCGCCGGGCACCGGTCCGCCGAGCCGGGGGCCACCGTGGCGCTGCGCCACCTCGGCCTCGACCCGCTGCTCGACCTCGGCCTGCGCCTCGGCGAGGGCACCGGCGCGCTGCTGGCGCTGCCGGTGGTCACCGGCGCGGTCCGGGTGCTGCACGAGGTGGCCACCTTCGACTCGGCGGGGGTCTCCGAGAAGTGAGCGCCAACCCCTACCCCCTCGGCCTGCGCCTCGCCGGCCGGCGGGTGGTCGTGGTGGGCGGGGGAGCGGTGGCCACCCGACGGGTGCCGGCGCTGCTGGACGCCGGCGCCGACGTCTTCCTCGTCGCCCCGGAGCTGACCCCGGCCCTGCACGCGCAGGCCGACGCCGGTCGGCTGCACTGGGCGCCGCGCCGGTTCGCCCCCGACGACCTGGACGGGGCGTGGCTGGTCCAGGTCGCGGTCGACGACCCGGTCGCCGCCGCGTCGGTCAGCGCCGCCGCCGCCGAGCGCCGGATCTTCTGCGTGCGCGCCGACGACCGCGCGGCCGCCACCGCGTGGACCCCCGCGGTGACCCGGCACGGGGCGGTGACCGTCGCGGTGCTCGGCGGCGGTGACCCGCGCCGGGCGATGACCGTCCGGGACGCGGTACGCGACCTGCTCAACGTCCGGACCGGACTCCCGGCGGAGGAGGGCCCGGACCTGGCCGGACCGGCAGCCGTCCCGGCTGGGCGGACGGTCGCGCCGGGGTCCGGCGGTGCCGGGGCCGCTGCGGCCGCCGGCCCGGTCGGGCGGGTGGCGCTGGTCGGGGCCGGGCCGGGCGACCCGGAGCTGATCACCGTCAAGGGGTGGCGGCTGCTCACCGAGGCGGACGTGGTGGTGGCCGACCGGCTGGTCCCCGGGCTGCTCCTGGACGAGCTGCGCCCCGACGTCGAACTGGTCGACGCCTCGAAGATCCCGTACGGGCCGTCCCGGGCCCAGGAGGAGATCAACCGCATCCTGGTCGACCGGGCGCTGGCCGGCCACGTCGTGGTCCGGCTCAAGGGCGGTGACCCGTACGTCTTCGGTCGGGGCGGGGAGGAGCTGCTGGCCTGCGCCGCGGCCGGCGTGCCGGTGACCGTGGTGCCCGGGGTGACCAGCGCGATCGCCGTACCGGCGGTGGCCGGCGTCCCGGTCACCCACCGGGCGGTGGCGCACGAGTTCACCGTCGTCTCCGGCCACGTCGCCCCGGACTCGCCGGCCTCGCTGGTCAGCTGGCCGGCGCTGGCCGGGTTGCGCGGCACCCTGGTCGTCCTGATGGGGCTGAAGAACCTGGCCGCCATCACCGCCACGCTGGCCGCCCACGGCCGGGACCCGGCCACCCCGGTCGCCGTCGTGCAGGAGGGGACGACCGGCGCCCAGCGGACGCTCCGCTCGACGCTGGGCGAGGTGGCCGCCGACGTGGTCGCGGCGGGCCTCCGCCCGCCCGCGATCGTGGTGATCGGCGACGTGGTCGGCGCGCTCGACGCCTCCTGAACGACTCCCTGACGCCGATGTGGCGGTGTCCCGGTCAGCCGGACACCGCCACATCGGCGAAACGGAGCTGGCGCTAATGCTTGAGCATGTTGTCCAGGAGCAGGGCGCAGCGGATCAGGCCGAGGTGGCTGTACGCCTGCGGGTGGTTGCCCAGGCCGCGCTCGGCGAGCGGGTCGTACTGCTCGGGGAGCAGCCCGGTCGGGCCCGCCGTGTCGATCATCTGGATGAACAGCTCCTCCGCGTCGGTGCGGCGGCCGGTGCGCAGGTACGCCTCGACCAGCCACGCCGTGCAGATGTGGAAGCCGCCCTCCCGGCCGGGCAGGCCGTCGTCCCAGTGGTACCGGTAGACGACCGGGCCGCTGCGCAGATCCGCCTCGATCTTGAGCACGGTGGAGAGGAAGCGCGGGTCGTCGCCGGGGAGCAGCCCGGATATGCCGATCCAGAGCGAGGAGGCGTCCATGTCCTCGTGGCCGTACGCGACGCTGTACGCCTCCGCGTGCTCGTGCCAGCCGTACTCCAGCACGTTGGCGCCGATCCGGTCGCGCAGCTCCACCCACTCCGGCCGGTCCTCGCCGCCGTGCTGGCGCACCACGTGCAGCGCCCGGTCGACGGTCATCCAGCACATCACCTTCGAGAAGATGTGGTGCCGCGGGGGGAGGCGGGCCTCCCAGATGCCGTGGTCGGGCTCGTGCCAGCGGCGGCGGACCGCCTCGACCATGTTTTCCAGCACCCGCCACTCGTCCTCGCGCACCGAGCCGCGGGCGTCGGCCACGGCTGCGATCAGGTCGGCGATCGGGCCGAAGACGTCCAGCTGGAGCTGGTGGTTGGCGAGGTTGCCGACCCGGACGGGCCGGGAGCCGGCGTAGCCGGGCAGGGTGTCGATGACCGCCTCGGCGCCCAGCTCGTAACCGTCGACCGTGTAGAGCGGGTGCAGTCGCTCCGGGTGGCCGCCGGTGCGCTCGATGCAGCCGTCCACCCAGCGCAGCAGCGCCTCGGCCTCCTCGACCGAGCCGAGGTCGACCAGCGCGCGGGCGGTCATCGCCGCGTCCCGCAGCCAGCAGTAGCGGTAGTCCCAGTTCCGGACGCCGCCCAGCTCCTCCGGCAGTGAGGTGGTCGCGGCGGCCAGGATCGACCCCGTCGCCTCGTGGCAGAGACCGCGCAGCGTGAGCGCGCTGCGGGCGACCAGGTCACGGGCGGTGGCCGGCAGCCGCAGCGAGGCCACCCAGTCCTTCCACGGCTGCTCGGCCGCGGCCTGGCGCTCGTGGATCGGGACGGCGTGGTGCTCCAGGCTGTGGGTGCCGAAGCGCAGCTCCAACACGACCTGCCCGCCGGCGGCGGAGAGGTCGACCACCGCGCGGGCGGCTTCGTACCCGCCGTCGTTGCTGACCTCCCACTCGACGCCGGGGGCGTAGAGCGAGACCGGCTCGTTGGAGCCGAGCACCAGCAGGCCGTCGTCGAGCGGTTGCAGCTGCACCGCGACCTGGCCGAACTCGGGCCGCGGGGCGAACTCGACCCGGGCGCGGCCGGAGCCGGTGAGCACCCGCACGAGGGTGGAGTCGCCGGTGATGATCGCCGGGCCGTCGGGGGTGGTCTCCCGGGCCGGCAGGTCCAGCCAGTCGGTGACGGTCAGGCCCGACCAGCGGGTCTCCACGGTCATGGTCCCGCTGCGGTAGCGCTGCCCCAGCGGGATGCCGCCCCGCTGCGGGGCGACGCTGAAGTGGCCGGCCGGGCTGCCGCCGACCAGGTCGGCGAAGATCGCGGCCGAGTCCGGCTTGGGGTGGCAGAGCCAGCTGACCTTGGCCTCGGGGGTGAGCAGGGCGACTGTACGGCCGTTGGCCAGCATCGAGTGCCGCTCGATCGGCACGGCCCGCTCGCCGAAGAGCCAGTGCCGGCGGGTCTCCAGCAGCAGCCCGAGCGCCCGGGCGGCCTCGATGGGCTCGCCGACCCGGTATTGCGCCTGGGTGTCGCCGGGGCCGATCTTGATGCCGACGTCCGGGCCGTGCAGGTTGCCGAAGGCGTTCTCGTCGGTGACGTCGTCGCCGATGAAGAGCACCGCGCTGGCCGAGAGCTGGGTGCGCAGCTGGTCGACCGCGGTGCCCTTGTGGGTGGCGACCACGGACAGCTCGATCACCTCCTTGCCCTGGGTGACGGTGACGTCCTCCCAGGTGGCGGGGCCGCTGCGGACCGCCTCGATGGTCGCCGCGGCGACCTGCGGGTCGACGCCGCGGGTGTGCACCGCGACGCTGGCCGGCTTGCGCTCCAGGCGTACGCCGGGGTGCTCGGCGGCGATCTCGCGCAGCGCGTCGCGCAGCCGGGTGCGAACGGCGACCAGCTCGGGGGAGAGCCGCTCGACGAAGCCGATGTCGAACTCGGAGCCGTGGCTGCCGACCAGGTGGACCTCGCTGGGCAGCCGGGAGAGGGCGGCCAGGTCGCGCAGGGCCCGGCCGGAGACCACCGCGACGGTGGTCTGCGGCAGCGCGGCGAGCGCGCGGACCGCGGCCACCGACTCGGGCAGCGGGACGGCCTTGCTCGGGTCCTCGACGATCGGCGCGAGGGTGCCGTCGTAGTCGCAGGCGACCAGGAGCTGGGGGACCCGCGCGATCCGCCCGATGGCGGCCCGCAGCTCCGGGTCCATCGTTCCCGCGGCGGGGGTGACGATGTCGGTGGGGGTGGCGTTCACGCGGCCTCCGTCCCGGGCGTGCCGAGCTCGCTGAGGAACGACTTCGCCCAGTGCCCCACGTCATGGGCGCGCAGGTGACGTTGCATGATCCGCATGCGTCGACGGGCCTCCGGCTTCTCCACGTGTACGGCCCGCAGCAGGGCGTCCTTGACCGCGTCGGGGTCGTGCGGGTTGCACAGGAACGCCTGGCGCAGCTCGGTGGCGGCGCCGGCGAACTCACTGAGCACGAGCGCGCCGCCCTGGTCGGCGCGCGATGCCACGTACTCCTTGGCCACCAGATTCATTCCGTCTCGCAGCGGGGTCACCATCATCACGTCGGCCGCGACGTACATCGCCGCCAGTTCGGAGCGACTGTACGACTGATGCAGATAATGCACCGCCGGCACCCCGACCCGTCCGAATTCGCCATTAATCCGACCAACTTCGCGTTCCACCTTGACGCGAAGTGCCTGGTAGTGCTCCACGCGCTCCCGGCTCGGCGTGGCCACCTGCACCATGACGGCGTCCGGAACTGTCAACTTTCCGTCAGCGAGGAGTTCCCGGAAGGCCTTCAGCCGGAGCTCGATGCCCTTGGTGTAGTCCAGCCGGTCCACGCCGAGGATGATCGTCTTCGGGTTGCCCAGCTCCTCGCGGATCTGCTTGGCCCGGGCCTGGATCGCCGGGTCCTCGGCCAGCCGCTCCATCTCCCGGGTGTCGATGGAGATCGGGAAGGCGCCGGCCTTCACGTGCCGGCCGTCCACCTGGATCATCTGGCCCTCGTAGCGCAGGCCGAGCAGGTGCCGGGCCAGCCGGACGAAGTTCTGCGCGGCCAGCCGCTGCTGGAAGCCGACCAGGTCGGAGCCGAGCAGGCCGCGCAGGATCTCGGTGCGGAACGGCATCTGCATGAACAGCTCGATCGGCGGGAACGGGATGTGCAGGAAGAAGCCGATCTTCAGGTCCGGCCGGAGCTCGCGGAGCATCGACGGGACCAGCTGGAGCTGGTAGTCCTGCACCCAGACCGTCGCGCCCTCCGCGGCGACGTCCGCCGCGGCCTCCGCGAACCGCGCGTTGACCAGGCGGTACGCCTCGCGCCAGCGGCGCTTGTAGGCCGGCGTCTCCACGGCGTCGTGGTAGAGCGGCCAGATCGTCGCGTTGGACTGGCCCTCGTAGTACCGCTCCAGTTCCTCGGCGCTCAGCGGCACCGGGTGCAGCCGGATGCCCTCCAGGTCGAACGGCTCGGGCGCGGGGCCGGTGCCGCCGGCCCAGCCGACCCAGGTTCCCCGTTGCTCGGCGAGGACGGGGTGCAGCGCGGTGACCAGCCCGCCCGGGCTGCGTCGCCACTGCCGTCCCTCGGGTGTGCTCACCTCGTCGACGGGCAGTCGGTTCGCCACTACGACAAAGGAGCTACGGACGGTCACGATCGGCCACCTCCGGGTGCTGTCGGGTCCACCGCGATGAGCGTACTGAGCGTAGCTGCGGCGTCTGAGGCCCCGTGCCGGAGTTCCCTACCCGTCCCACGGTTGCTGAACCACGTTCGTGATCTTGTCGACATTCCCTGGTCAGAGGCCACTCCTTCGGCAGCACCTCGCCGAGCGGGCTTTCGTCGGTCCGTCATGATCGGGACGAGCGGCCGGTTGGGGGCACGCGCTGGCGACGCGACTCGCCGGCGTACCCCTCGGGGCGGGGTGATGTGGGCGAGGCGGGCCGTACCTGTCAGGATTGACGATGGCGTGCGCGCGGCCGGCCCCCGGCCGGCGGCGGGCGGAAGTCGCAGCCCGCGCCCGCGCTCCGCAAGATCCGCGATCGCAACCTACGGAGGTAGCCCGCACCGTGGCCCAGTTCATCTACGTCCTGGAAAAGGCGCGCAAGGCGCACGGCGACAAGGTCGTGCTCGACAACGTGACGCTGAACTTCCTGCCGGGGGCCAAGATCGGTGTGGTCGGTCCGAACGGCGCCGGTAAGTCCAGCCTCCTCAAGATCATGGCAGGGTGGGACCGGCCGAGCAACGGCGAGGCCCGGCTGATGCCCGGCTACACCGTCGGCATGCTCGCCCAGGAGCCCGCGCTCAACGACGCCAAGACCGTCCTCGGCAACGTCGAGGAGGCGGTCGCCGAGACCAAGGCCAAGCTGGAGCGGTTCAACAAGATCGCCGAGCAGATGGCCACCGACTACTCGGACGAGCTGATGGAGGAGATGGGCAAGCTCCAGGAGGAGCTGGACCACCTCGACGCCTGGGACATCGACTCCAAGCTCGAACTGGCCATGGACGCGCTGCGCTGCCCGCCGCCGGACGCCGACGTCACCCAGCTCTCCGGTGGTGAGCGCCGCCGGGTCGCGCTCTGCAAGCTGCTGCTCGAGGCCCCCGACCTGCTGCTGCTCGACGAGCCGACCAACCACCTGGACGCGGAGAGCGTCTCCTGGCTGGAGCAGCACCTGGCCAAGTACGCCGGCACCGTGATGGCGATCACCCACGACCGGTACTTCCTGGACAACGTGGCCAACTGGATCCTGGAGCTGGACCGCGGCCGGACCTACCCGTACGAGGGCAACTACTCCACCTACCTGGAGAAGAAGGCCGCCCGGCTCTCCGTCGAGGGTCGCCGGGACGTCAAGATGAAGAAGCGCCTCACCGACGAGCTGGAGTGGGTCCGCTCCAACGCCAAGGCCCGCCAGACCAAGTCCAAGGCCCGGCTCGACCGGTACGACGAGATGGCCGCAGAGGCGGAGAAGACCCGGAAGCTGGACTTCGAGGAGATCCAGATCCCGCCGGGCCCGCGGCTGGGCAGCACGGTGATCGAGGCGCACGACCTGACCAAGGCGTTCGGCGACCGGGTGCTGATCGACAACCTCAGCTTCTCGCTGCCGCGCAACGGCATCGTCGGCATCATCGGTCCGAACGGCGTCGGCAAGACCACCCTGTTCAAGACCATCGTCGGGCTGGAGCAGCCGACCGACGGCCGGGTCCGGGTCGGCGAGACCGTCTCCCTGTCGTACGTCGACCAGAGCCGGGCCGGCCTGGCCGGTGACAAGACGGTCTGGGAGACGGTCTCCGACGGGCTGGACCACCTGATGGTGGGCAAGGTCGAGATGCCGTCCCGGGCGTACATCGCGGCGTTCGGCTTCAAGGGGCCGGACCAGCAGAAGCCGACCAAGGTGCTCTCCGGTGGCGAGCGGAACCGGCTCAACCTGGCGCTGACGCTGAAGATCGGCGGCAACGCGATCCTGCTCGACGAGCCGACGAACGACCTGGACGTGGAGACCCTCTCCAGCCTGGAGAACGCACTGCTGGAGTTCCCCGGCTGCGCCGTGGTCATCTCCCACGACCGGATGTTCCTGGACCGGGTCGCCACGCACATCCTGGCCTGGGAGGGCGACGACCAGAACCCGGCGAAGTGGTTCTGGTTCGAGGGCAACTTCGAGGCGTACGAGAAGAACAAGATCGACCGGCTCGGCGCCGAGGCCGCCCGTCCGCACCGGGTGACCTACCGCAAGCTGACCCGTGACTGACCGGTTCGTCTACCACTGCACGCTGCGCTGGTCCGACCTGGACGCGTACGGCCACGTCAACAACTCGCGCTTCCTCACCCTGTACGAGGAGGCGCGGGTGGCGTTGATGTTCGCCGGCGGCCGGGCGTGGGGAGTGGGCTCGTTCGCCGACGGGGTGGTCATCCGCCGGCACGAGGTCGACTACCTGCGCCCGGTCGACTACGCGCTCGGCCGGGCCACCGCCGAGGCGGCCCCGACCGTCCGCATCGAGCTGTGGGTGGAGGCCATCCGGGCCGCCTCGTTCACCGTCGCCTACGAGCTGTACGACGGTGACGTGCTGGCCAGTCGGGCGCGTTCGGTGCTGGTCCCGTTCGACCTGTCCCGCAAGCTGCCCCGGCGGATCAGCGACGACGAGCGGGCCTTCCTGCTGTCGTACGCCCCCGCCGGCGGGGCGGCGTGAGCGGCGCGCCGGCCGTGACCGGGCACGGGCTGACCGGAGTGGCCGACGCGGGCGCCTTCCTGGCCCGGCTGGTCCGGTTCGACCCGGCCACCGTGGTCCGGCTCCGCCCGGTCGAGGGCGCCGGCCGTACCGCGCTCTGGGCCCGGCTGCCGTGGGACGTGCTGGTGGTCCGTACGGTGGCCGGCGTCACCCCGGCCGACGTCACGGTCGGCGCGGCCGACCTGCTGGCCCAGCTGGAGGCGGCCGGCGGCGCGCTGCCGCCCCGCCGGGACGCGCAGTGGCGCTGGCCGCTGCCGCCCCCGGCGAGCCGACGGGTGGAGCTGATCCCGGCGGCGGAGCTGCGGCGGATCGCCGAGGCGGCGGCCGGCACCCTGCGCACCGCGGCCACGCACGGGGTGGCCGGGCGCGCGGTGGGGCAGCGGGTGCTCCGGGACGCGTTGCTCGACCACGTGGCGGTGACGGTCAGCCCGGACGATCCGCCGGGGGAGCCGGTGGAGGTGACCCAACGTCTGGTCCAGGGGGTCGTCCGGATGGGCTTCGTCGGCCCGGCCGGGGCGGTGACCGGTGGCGCCGACGACGTCCAGGTGCGGGTGGCCGGACGATGGGTCGGCCTGGTGGGACCATACGGAGCGGCATGGTCGCGGATCGTCTCGGAACTCACAATCCGACCGACGTAGGGTCGTCCGAAAGTATGACCCGTGGTCATTCTTCTGGCCCGGGGCTGTCGTTGGGGGGGTGCTTCAACCCGGCTGTCCGGGTACCGTCCATCCTCGGATCCAACGCACCGTAGGCGTCTGGATCCGCTGGGGAGTGAGGTGCGCGAGCGATGCCGTGGTGGTCATGGCGCCCTGGTCCCGCCGGTGGCGGCGACCCGGAAACTCGAAGCGGGATCACAGTGGACAGCACCGTCCGGGTCGGACCGCCGGCCCCCCGTCAGCCGGGGGACGACTCTCCCGCCGCCGACCGGTCCGTGATCACGGACATGCCGGTCACCGTCGAGCCGGTCACCCTGCGCCGGGTCTGTGACGCGCTGGACCTGCTCGACGTGCGGTATCTGGCCGACGGGGACGGCAACCTGCTGGCCATGTGGGAGCGGCACGCGGTGCTGGTCACCCTGGAGGGCCCGGAGGACGAGATCCTGGTCATGCGGGCCCGTCCACACGCGACCGTGCCGCCGGACTGGGTCGACCGGGCCTACCGGGTGGTCAACGAGTGGAACCACACCCGCCGGTTCTGCAAGGCCTACATCGGGGACCCGACCGAGCGCGGTCAGCTGCCCATCTACGCCGAGTTGCAGGTGCCGCTCGGCGCGGGCACGCACGACGCGCTGCTGGTCGAGATGCTCGACTGCGGAGCCGCCGTGGCGACCACGTTCGTGGACTGGCTGCACGACGAGGGCGCGCTGCTCTGAGCGGCCGCGGCGCCGGCCCCCGCCACGTCAGGTGGCGCGGGCGGGTGCCGCTCAGGCGCCCTCGGCCGGGTCCTCCGGCACGTTCACCATGAAGTAGGCGGCGCGCTCCAGGTAGTCCCAGAGCGCTGCGGCGATCTCCGGCGGCAGGTCCAGCCGGTCGACCGCCCGCCGCATGTGGTGCAGCCAGGCGTCCCGTTCGGCCGCGCCGATCCGGAACGGGGCGTGCCGCATGCGCAGCCGCGGGTGCCCACGCTGCGCGGAGTAGGTGTTCGGGCCGCCCCAGTACTGCATGAGGAAGAGCGTGAACCGGTCAGCGGCCGGGCCGAGATCCTCTTCGGGGTACATCGGCCGCAGCAGCGGATCGGTGGCGACGCCGGCATAGAACTCGTCGACCAGCTTCCGGAAGGTCGGCTCGCCGCCGACCGCCTCGAAGAGGGTCTTCGACGCACCGGGCCGGTCGGACTCAGCTGCGGGATTCACCGTTCCATCCTGCCAGGTGCCGCACCGGGTCGACCGGCGCGTACCGGCCGGGACGGCTGCCGATCACGTCACAGCGTGGCTGCGGCTGCGCTCGCCCGGCGCCCGGTCGGGCTGGCCCGGTCGGGGCCGTGCCCCCGCGGGGGTGCGCGCCCGGTCCTCCGGCACGGGCGAGCCGTTGGCCCGTTCGGCTGCCTCGACCGCCGTGTCGACCGTCGCCCCGTCCGGCCAGCGCAGCGCCGTGGCCAGCATCAGCAGCACCCCGGCCGCGCTCCACAACCCGACCACCATCGGCACCGAGAAGCGGTCGGCGAGCAGCCCGGTGATCAGTACCGCGGCGCCCTGGATCACCTGGACGCCGGTGGCCATCACGCCGAAGGCCCGGGCCCGGTAGCCGTTCGGCAGTGCCCGGACGAAGAGCCCGTTGGCCGTCGGCAGCATTCCGGCGACCGCGAAGCCGCAGGCGGCCGCCAGCAGGGCCACCACCGTCGGTGGCGGGTCGAGCAGCGCGGGCACCAGCACCAGTGGGGCCGCCACCGCCAGTGGCCGCAGCAGGGCGAGCCGGCGGGCCGGCGTGAAGAACCGGCCGACCAGCAGCCCACCGAGGATGTACCCGGCCGGGTTGGCGGCCATGATGACGGCCTGCGCGAGGCCGGTGCCGAGACCGTCTTCGGAGCGCTCGCCCGCCCAGGCGGCGGCGAGGCCCTCCGGGACGATCGAGAAGAGCATCGCGCTGAACACCAGCACGGCGATCGCCCGCAGGACCGGGGTGCCGAAGACGATCCGGAAGCCCTCCCCGGTCTCCCGCAGCAGGTGGCTGCGGTGCGTCTCGCGCATCGCCGGCTCCCGGTCCCGGACGCCGAGGCGGACCAGCACGGCCGAGACGGCGAAGGTGGCCGCGTTCAGCAGCAGCGCCACCGCCGGGCTGAAGGCCGCCACCGCGGCGCCGACGAGGTAACCGACGACTTGTGCGGCCTGACCGACGCTGGCGTTCAGCGACAGCCCGAGCACCAGCCGGTCGCCGGTGAGGATCACCGGCAGCAGCGCCGACCTGGCGGCCTGACTGGGCGGGTTGGCCAGGGTGGTGGCGAAGAGCAGCGCCATGATCGCCCAGACCGGCATGTCCGGCACGGCGATCAGCGCCGTCAGCGCCATCCGCACCAGGTCGCACGCCACCATGACCTGCCGGTAGCGGTGTCGCTCGGCCAGCGCCGCGAGCAGCGGCCCGCCGACGAGCCAGGGCAGGTAGCTCACCGCGAAGGCAGCGGCGGAGAGCGTGACCGACCCGTCGGTCTGCTGGTAGACGAGCACGGTGACGGCCGCCTTGGCGACGTAGTCACCGACCCAGGAGAGCGCGCTGGCCGCGAAGACCGCCCGGTACTCGCTCTGGCCGAACACCTCACGGAAGGTGGCCTGCCGGCCCGGGGAGGGTCGCTCGGACACCGTCGCCTCCATCGTGCCCCGGCACCGACCGCTCGTGACGGCCCGGCGGGACCCCGTCGTCAGATCTACGGATCAGCGAGGATTCGATGACACTCCGGCGGGAGCGCCGTGCACCGGATTCTGCCCGATAGTCTGACAACTGGCTAGGGCGAACGGATCGATCGTCGCATCTCCGACTGAACGAACGGACGATACCCGAGGGGCCATGCGGTCCGCGACCCCCGGATTTCAGACCGGGGTGGCCGGGGCTTCACCGGCAGGTCAGGTGGCACCGGCAGGCATCCGGACCCGTCAGGTCGCGCCGCCCTGGTCCGTGCCGGGGCCGGCGCCGGTCTGCGGCGGCAGCCCGGGATAGCGCCGGGCGGCCGCGATGCGGGCGGTGATCCCGGAGTTCTCCAGCGCCTCGGCCAGCCGGCGGCGCAGCTCGCGGCCGACCGCGAACTGCCCGTCCGCGGTCGTCTTGACGATCGTCCGGATCACCGCCCCGTCCACCGTCATCTGCTCGACGCCGAGCACCTCGGGCGGCTCGACGATCTCCGGGGCGAGCTCCGGGTCCATCGCGACCGAGGCTGCCGCGGTCCGCAGCACCGCGTTCGCCTCCTCGGTGCCGGCGAACCCGATCGGCAGGTCCACCACGACCAGCGCCCAGCCCTGGCTCTTGTTGCCGACCCGGATGATCTCGCCGTTGCGGATGTACCAGAGCACCCCGCGCCCGTCGCGGACCGTGGTGACCCGCAGCCCCACCGCCTCGACCACGCCGGTCGCCTCACCCAGGTCGACCGTGTCACCGACGCCGTACTGGTCCTCGATGAGCATGAACAGGCCGGCGATCAGGTCCTTGACCAGGCTCTGCGCGCCGAAGCCGAGGGCCACGCCGGCGATCCCTGCGCTGGCCAGCAGCGGGGCCAGGTCGAAGCTGAACTCGCGCAGGACCATCAGCAGCGCGATGCCGAAGACGAACGCGGTGACCACGCTGCGCAACACCGAGCCGATCGCCGCGGCCCGCTGCCGCCGCCGTTCCGGTACGAACTCCTCGGGGCTGAGCGCGGCGGACGGGATCCGCTCGCGCAGCGGCCGGAGCATGGTCGGCACCGCGCCCTCGGTGGTGGTGCGGACGAGCCGGTTGATCATCCGGTGCAGCGCCCAGCGGGCGGCGACCGCCAGCAGCAGGATCACCAGGACCCGCAGCGGCTTCAGCAGGATCCAGTAGCTGCCCTCCGCGAGCCAGACCGATTCGGTCGCGTCCAGCACGATCATGCACAGGGGTTCGTCCAGGCAGTCCTGGGACGGCGACGGGCTCGGCTGGGCGAGGAACATCAGGTTGGCGGCGCTCACCCTGCCTTCGTACCGCACCGGGCCGGGCCGGGCACCGCCGACCCTCCGGCCGTCCGACCGGCGCGACTCCCCATGATCACCGGTTGGTAGCCGGAGATCTTCACACGGTCGGAGAAAGCTTCACGTGGGACCCCGGATTAGTACGTGCAATCCGGGGTCTTATCAGGGACTATTGGCGCAACGGACGTCGGTGATCCCGCCGGCGTCGGTCGTGGTTCCCGGCTGGGCGGGGCCCGGCCGGCGTGGCCAGCGGTGGGAGCGGCTGGACCGGGAGGGTGAGCACGATGCCTGACATACGACCCACGGTGGGCTCCGGCGCGCTGGTTCTCAACGCCACCTACGAGCCGCTGTGTGTCGTGTCGGTGCGTCGCGCCGCCATCCTCGTTCTCTCCGCCAAGGCCATCTGCGTCGCCGACGGCGACGGCGTCCTGCACAGCGCCCGGGACGCGCTTCCGGTCCCCTCGGTGGTCCGATTAACCCGTTTCGTCCGGGTGCCGTACCGAACCCACGTCGGGCTCTCCCGCCGGGCTATCTTCGCCCGGGACGGCTGGCGCTGCGCGTACTGCCGCGGTCCGGCCGAGACCATCGACCACGTCTTTCCGCGCAGCCGGGGCGGCCGGCACGCCTGGGAGAACGTGGTCGCCGCCTGCGCCCGGTGCAACCACACCAAGGGCGACAAGACCCCGGCCGAGCTGGGCTGGCGGCTGCACTGCCTGCCCGCGGCCCCGAAGGGCACGGCCTGGCGGGTGCTCGGGCACCGGGCCCCCGACCCGCGCTGGGCGGACTGGCTCGACCTGCGCGAGCCCGAGGCAGCCTGACCGGACGGCCGCCGGCTGTCACCCGTCGCGGGCCTTGACCAGCGAGGCGTAGACCACCACGTTGTCCGCGTAGCCGGTCTGACCGCCCACCCACCGGCCGCCGCAGGTGATCAGTCGCAGGTTGGGCCGGCTGAAGTCGCCGAAGATCTCGTCCACCGGCAGCCGGTCCTTGCCGTAGCGCTCCACCTGGTCGACCTCGAAGACGGCCACCTTGCGGTCCTCCCGGGTCACCTCGACGGTGTCCCCGGCGCGCAGCTCCTTGAGCCCGTGGAAGACCGCCGGCCCGGTGCTGGTGTCCACGTGCCCGACGATCACCGCCGGGCCGTACTGGCCGGGGGTGGGGCCCTGGTCGTACCAGCCGGCCTCCTGGGCGCGGGCCACGTCCGGCACCGCGATGCTGCCGTCGGGGGCGATGCCGACGTGGTGCACCGGCGCCCGCAGGTCGATCGAGGAGATCGCGATCCGGGTCGGCGGGCTGCCCGGCAGCACCGGGAACTTCTTCGGCGGCGGCCGCAGGCCGGCGATGAACCGGTCCGGCAGCACGCTCAGGCCGGTGACCCGCTCGACCCCGAGCATCGCCACGATCAGCACCATCAGGGTGCCGATCACCAGCACCGGGACACCCGGGCTCCGACCGCCGTACCGGCCGCCCGCGGTCGTCCGGCGCGGCGCCTGGCGTACCGGGCGGGCGTGGGCGACCGGGTCGGCGGTGGCGACGCTCGCGGAGAAGGCCTGGCCGGCCACCCGGCGGAACCGGCCGGCCGCCCGGGCCGCGAGCCGGGCCGCGGCGCGGACCCGGTCCCCACCCGACTGCGGCGTCAGGGTGCGTCGGCGGGCCATGGCGGCGGTCGGTCAGGCGCCGGTCCCGGTCCGTCGGCGTCCCCCGCCGAAGACCCCGAGGCCGGCCACCACGGCGACCACGGCCAGACCGCCGATCAGCAGCAGCGATCCGGCGCCGCGGCCCGCGGTGCCGCCGCCCCCGGTCGCCGGGCCCTTGCTCGGCTGCGCCATGTTGAGCACGGTCAGCACCGTGGACGCGGTGTTGCCGTTGGAGCAGCGCAGGTCGACCGGGTAGTCCCCGGGCTGCTTGTTGCCCGGGATGGTCACCGCCCCGGTCAGGAAGCCGTCCTTCGGCCGCAGCATCACCCGCCCGAAGGCGTCCGAGTGCACGTCGGCCTGCCGGTTGTTGGCGTTGTCGCAGCTGGCCCGGATGCTGACCCGGGTGCCGGCCTGCGCGCTGTTCGGCGTGACCTCCACGAAGACGTTCTCGCCGGCCTGAGCCGGCGTTACCGTGGCCAGCACGAATGCCCCGACCAGGGCGAACGTTGCCAACACGGCCGAAAAGGCACGGTGGTACGCGCTGAGACCCCGCATGATTCCCCCCTCCCGGCGACGATTCGCCGGAATCCTGCGACGGGTGTCCGGGCCTGCATTCCCGCTGGCCCGGGGGCAAACCCGGCGGCGGGCTCAGCGGCGGCGGGCGCCGGGGGCAGTTGGCCGGGCGGGCGGGGGCGGCAGCGGGCCGACCGGGTGCCAGTCCAGCGGGGTGGAGAGAACCATGGTGCTGGACGGCTGCCCGTACGGGGCGAGCCGGTCGATGACCGCCTCGAACTCCTCGATCGACCCGGCGGCCACCTTGAGCATGCTGCACGCGTCGCCGGTGATCCGGTGGATCTCCCGGATCTCCGGCCAGCCGGCCACTTCGGGGTCGTGCAGGATGCAGCGCGGGCCGTAGCAGGACATCCGGATCAGCGCGACCACGCTGCGGCCGGCCCGGGTCAGGTCCACGTGGGCGTGGTAGCCGGTGATGACGCCGGACTCCTCCAGCCGGCGGACCCGCTCGGCCACCGCCGGCGGGGACAGGTGCACCCGGCGGGAGAGCTCGCTGAACGACAGCCGCGCGTCGGCCTGCAGCTCGCGCAGCAGCGCCCAGTCCATGTCGTCCACGCGTGGACCTTACCTTCCTGAAGCCGATCCGGATAAGCGCCTTCCGAGTCGAAGGTGATGACCCCGGAGTGCCGTCGAATCGGCATTCCGTACGCCGCTGCCGCCGCGGGATCATGTCGTCACCCTGTTCATGGAGGAGACGAAAAGGTGGAGCAGACCGACCTGCGGGCACCCGCGCTGACCGCGGCGGTGCGCCCGGCCACCCCGCAGCAGCGGGCCGCGCGGGCGGCCCGCAACGGTGGCGAGCCGACGCTGGAGTTCGCCGAACGGGTGCCGTACGACGCGTACGTGCACGCCAGCACCCTGCACACGTTGCAGCAGCCGGTCAGCTCCGACCCGGGCGAGATGTCCTTCCTGATGGTCAGCCAGATCATGGAGCTGTACTTCGGGCTGACCTGCCACGAGCTGCGCCAGGCCCAGCGGGACCTGCGCGCCGACCGGGTCTGGGAGGCCCTCGCGCCGCTGCGCCGGGCCGCGCTGCACCTGGAGGGGCTCAACGCCGCCTGGCGCGGGCTGCGCTGGATGACACCGGCCGACTTCAACCGGTTCCGCAACCTGCTCGGCGAGGGCTCCGGCTTCCAGTCCGCGATGTACCGGCACCTGGAGTTCCTGCTCGGCCTGCGCGACCCGGCGCTGATCCGCCCGTTCCGCCGGCATGAGCAGGTGTACGACGAGCTGTGCGCCACCCTCGCCGCGCCGAGCCTCTGGGACGACGTGATCGCCCTGCTCGCCCGCCGCGGCGCCCACCTCCCCGCCGAGCTGCTCGACCGGGACGTCGCCGTCGAGCACGCGGCGCACCCGCTGGTCGAGGCGGCCTGGGTGGAGATCTACGGCGACGACGGGCCGGACAACCACCTGCGGCTGCTCGGCGAGGCGCTCACCGAGGTGGCCGAGCAGTTCGGCGACTGGCGGTGGAACCACGTGAAGGCGGTGCAGCGCACGATGGGCGCGAAGGTGGGCAGCGGCGGCTCCGCCGGTCTGGCCTGGTTGCAGCGCAGCATGGCCCGGGTGGTCTTCCCGGAGCTGTGGTCGGCCCGGACCGCGATGTGACCGGAGGCCGACCGATGACCCTCGCCGAGCAGGACGCCCACCGCCTCGACAAGGCCGACCCCGGGCACCGCCACCTGTTCCACGTGCCGCCCGCCGACGGCGGCCGCTACCCCGAGGCCGCCTACCTGGCCGGCAACTCGCTCGGGTTGCAGCCCCGGGCCACCCGGGACGAACTCCTCGCCGACCTGGACGCCTGGCGCCGGCTCGGGGTGGAGGGGCACCTGGAGGCGGAGCGGCCGTGGCTGCCGTACCACGAGTTCTTGACCGCGCCGGCCGCGCGACTGGTCGGTGCGCTGCCGGCGGAGACCGTGGTGATGAACTCCCTCACGGTCAACCTGCACCTGCTGATGGTCAGCTTCTACCGCCCGGCGGGGGAGCGGACCCGGATCGTCATCGAGGACAGCGCCTTCCCCTCGGACAGCTACGCGGTGCGCAGCCAGGCCCGCTTCCACGGCCTCGACCCGGACGACACCGTGGTCCGACTGACGCCGCGTGCCGGCGAGGAGACCCTGCGTACGGAGGACGTGCTGGCCTACCTGACAACCGAGGGTGGGAAGGCCGCGCTGGTACTGCTCGGCGGGGTCAACTACCTCACCGGCGAGCTGATGGACATCCCGGCGATCACCGCCGCCGGCCGGGCCGCCGGGGCCGTGGTCGGGTGGGACCTGGCGCACGCCGTCGGCAACGTGCCGCTGGCGCTGCACGACTGGGACGTGGACTTCGCCGCCTGGTGTTCGTACAAGTACCTCAACTCGGGCCCGGGGGCGCTGGCCGGGGTATTCGTCCACGAGCGACACCTGGGCGATCCGCGCCTGCCCCGCTTCGAGGGCTGGTGGAGCACCGAGGCGGCGACCCGGTTCGAGATGACCCCGACCTCCCGGCCGCCGGCCACCGTGGAGGCCTGGCAGATCTCCAACCCGCCGATCTTCGCGATGGGCCCGGTGCGGACCTCGCTGGAACTCTTCGACTCCGTCGGCATGCCGGCGCTGCGGGAGCGCAGCGTCCGGCTCACCGGTTACCTGGAACGGCTGCTCGACGAGGTCACCGCCGACCGGCCGCTGACCGTGGTCACCCCGCGCGACCCCGACCGGCGCGGCTGCCAGCTCTCGGTGCGGATCGGTGCCGGCAGCGCGAGTGAGCTGAGCAAGCGGCTGCGGCACGAGCACGGCGTGATCGCCGACGCCCGGGAGCCGGACGTCGTCCGGTTCGCCCCGGTGCCGCTCTATTCGACGTACCACGACTGCTGGCGGGTCGCGGACGCGCTGGCCGCGACGGTGGAGATGCACTCATGAACGCGGAACGGGACGAGATCGCGGTGGTCGGGGCCGGGCTGGCCGGCTGCCTGCTGGCCTGCTTCCTGGCCCGGCGCGGCTACTCGGTGGCGCTCTACGAGCGGCGACCGGACCCGCGCACCGGGAAGGCGGAGCGGGGTCGCTCGATCAACCTGGCGCTCTCCGAGCGGGGTCTGGACGCGCTGCGCCGGATCGGGCTGGACGAGCAGGTCATGGCGGACGCGCTGCCGATGCGTGGCCGGATGATCCACCCGGTGGAGGGGGAGCCGCAGTTCCAGTCGTACAGCGTCTCCGGTGACCGGGCGATCAACTCGATCAGCCGGGGGGCGCTGAACAACGCGCTGCTCACCGCCGCCGACTCGCTGCCCGGGGTGCGGATCGCCTTCGACCACCGGCTGGTCGGGCTCGACCCGACCACCGGTGAGATGACCTTTGAGACGTCGCAGGGCAAGGTCGTGGCGGCCGCGTCGGTCGTCCTCGGCGCCGACGGTGCCGGCTCCGCCGTGCGCGGGCAACTCCTCGGGTGCGGGGTGCTGACCGAGAGCCTGGACTTCCTCGACTACGGCTACAAGGAGCTGACCATCCCGCCGGTCGGCGGGGACTTCGCCCTTGACCCGTCGGCGCTGCACATCTGGCCGCGCGGCACCTCGATGATGATCGCGCTGCCCAACCCGGACCGCTCCTTCACCTGCACGCTCTTCTGGCCCACCCACGGCACCGCCAGCTTCGCCTCGCTGGGCAGCCCGGCGGCGATCGAGCAGCATTTCGCCGCCCACTACCCGGACCTGATCCCGCTCGCCCCGAATCTGGTCGACGACTACCAGCACAACCCGGTCGGCGTGCTCGGCACGGTCCGCTGCGCGCCCTGGCAGGTCGACGGTCGGGTGGGGCTGCTCGGCGACGCCGCGCACGCGATCGTGCCGTTCTACGGCCAGGGCGCGAACTGCGCCTTCGAGGACGTGGTGGAGCTGGACCGCTGCCTCGACGAGTGCGCCGACGACTGGTCCGCCGCGCTGCCGCTCTACCAGCGGCGTCGGCAGGCCAACGCCGAGGCGATCGCCCGGATGGCGCTGGCCAACTTCGTGGAGATGCGGGACAAGGTTGCCTCCCCGCTGTTCCGGGCCGGGAAGCGGATCGAACACGCCCTGGAACGGGCGCTGCCCGGCCGGTACGTTTCCCGGTACGAGCTGGTGTCCTTCTCCATCACCCCGTACGACGAGGTGCGTCGCCGGGTGCGCCGGCAGCACCGCGCGCTCGGCGCGGTGGCGCTCGGCGCGGCGGCGCTGCTGGCCGGCACGGTCGGCACCCTGATCAGCCGAGGGAGGCGTGGATGACGCTCTGGGATTCCCGGCTGATGGCCGGGCACGCGCCGGACGGGCCGGGACTGCTGCGCAACTTCGTCGGCGGCGGGTTCGTCGACGCCGGGCGGCGGTTCACCAAGCGCAGCCCGGTGACCGGCGAGCCGGTCTTCGAGGTGGCCGAGGCCTCTTCGTCCGTCGTCGACGACGCGGTCGGCGCCGCCCGGGCCGCGCTGCGCGGCCCGTGGGGCCGGATGGGGGAGCGGGAGCGGGCCGAGGTGCTCCGCCGGGTCGCCGACGAGCTGGAGCACCGCTTCGACGACCTGGTCACCGCCGAGGTGGCCGACACCGGCAAGGCCATCTCGCAGGCCCGGACGCTGGACATCCCGCGCGGTGCGGCCAACTTCCGGGCGTTCGCCGAGATCGTGGCGACCGCGCCGACCGAGTCGTTCACCACGGTCACCCCGACCGGCGGCCGCGCGCTCAACTACGCGGTCCGCAAGCCGGTCGGCGTGGTCGCCGTCATCGTGCCGTGGAACCTGCCGCTGCTGCTCCTCACCTGGAAGGTCGCCCCGGCCCTGGCCTGCGGCAACGCCGTGGTGGTGAAGCCCAGCGAGGAGACCCCGGCCTCGGCGACGCTGCTCGCCGAGGTGATGGCCGCCGCCGGCGTGCCCGACGGGGTGTTCAACCTGGTGCACGGCTTCGGCCCGGACTCGGCCGGCGAGTTCCTCACCCGGCACCCGGGCGTCGACGCGATCACCTTCACCGGGGAGTCGGCCACCGGCAGCGCCATCATGCGGGCCGCGGCGGACGGGGTGAAGGCGGTCTCCTTCGAGCTCGGCGGCAAGAACGCCGGGCTGGTCTTCGCCGACGCCGACCTGGACGCGGCGGTCGCCGGCTCGGTCCGGTCCAGCTTCACCAACGGCGGCCAGGTCTGCCTCTGCACCGAGCGGATCTACGTGCAGCGCCCGGTCTTCGAGGAGTTCACCGCCCGGCTGGCGAAGCGGGCCGACGAGTTGGCGTACGGCTGGCCGGCCGACGAGGCCACGGTCAACATGCCGCTGATCTCGCACACCCACCGGGACAAGGTGCGCGGGCACTACGACCTGGCCCGCGCCGAGGGCGCCGAGGTGCTGGCGGGTGGCGGGGTGCCCACCTTCGGCGACGCCCGCGACGGCGGCGCGTACGTGCAGCCGACCGTGCTCACCGGGCTCGGGCCGGACGCCCGGACCAACCGCGAGGAGATCTTCGGGCCGGTCGTGCACGTCGCGCCCTTCGACGACGAGGACGAGGCGTACGCCCTGGCCAACGGCACCGAGTACGGCTTGGCGGCGACGGTCTGGACCCGGGACGTCGGCCGGGCGCACCGGGCCGGCTCCCGGTTGGACGCCGGCATCGTCTGGGTCAACACCTGGTTCCTGCGCGACCTGCGCACCCCGTTCGGCGGGGTGAAGGCCTCCGGCATCGGCCGGGAGGGCGGCGTGCACTCGCTGGGCTTCTACTCCGAACTCACCAACGTCTGCGTGGACCTTTCATGATCGATATTGAGTCGGCGGCTCGGGAGCTGACCGAGGCCCGGGAGAGCGGGAAGCCCTGCCCGCCGCTGCGCGGGCGGCTGCTGCCGGAGGGGGACGTCGATTCGGCGTACCGGGTGCAGCAGCTCCAGGCTCAGGCCCGGTGGGACCGGGGCGAGCGTCGGGTGGGCGCGAAGATCGGGCTGACCTCCCGGGCCGTGCAGGAGAGCTTCAAGGTCTTCCAGCCGGACTTCGGGGTGCTGACCGACGTCATGGCGGTCGGCGACGGGGTCGAGGTGGCGATCGACCGGCTGCTGCAGCCGCGGGTGGAGGCGGAGATCGCCTTCGTGCTCGGCGCGGACCTGACCGACGAGCGGGTCACCACCGTCGACCTGATCCGGGCGGTCGACCACGTCCTCCCGGCGATCGAGATCGTGGACTCGCGGATCGCCGGCTGGGACATCTCGATCGTGGACACCGTCGCCGACAACGCCTCCAGCGGGCTCTTCGTGCTCGGCACCACGCCGCGCCGGCTGGCCGACGTGGACCTGCGGCTGTGCGGGATGGTCTTGGAGCACGCCGGCGAGCCGGTCTCGGTCGGCGCCGGGGCCGCCTGCCTGGGCAACCCCCTGCACGCGCTGGAGTGGCTGGCCGGCACCATGGCCCGCGCCGGCGACCCGCTGCGCGCCGGGGACGTGGTGCTCTCCGGCGCGCTCGGCCCGATGGTGCCGGTGACCCCGGGCGCCGCGTACGAGGCCCGGATCTCCGGGCTCGGCTCGGTGCGGACCTGCTTCGGAAAGGACAGCGAGTGACCACCGGTGTGGCGGTGATCGGTTCCGGCAACATCGGGACCGACCTGATGATCAAGGTGTTGCGGCTGAGCGACAGCCTGCGGATGGTGGCCATGGCCGGCATCGACCCGGAGTCGGACGGCCTGGCCCGGGCCCGCCGGCTCGGCGTGGCCACCACCGCCGAGGGTGTGGACGGCCTGGTGGCGATGCCCGAGTTCGCCGACGTCGAGCTGGTCTTCGACGCCACCTCGGCCGGCGCGCACCGGCACCACGACACGGTGCTGCGGGCGCACGGGCGAACCGTGGTCGACCTGACCCCGGCCGCCGTCGGTCCGTACGTGGTGCCGCCGGTCAACCTGGACGAGCATTTGCACGAGAGCAACGTCAACATGGTGACCTGTGGCGGCCAGGCGACCGTGCCGATCGTCGCCGCCGTCGGCCGGGTCACCCCGGTGGCGTACGGGGAGATCGTCGCCTCGATCGCCTCGAAGTCGGCCGGTCCGGGCACCCGGGCCAACATCGACGAGTTCACCGAGACCACCGCCCGGGCCATCGAGGTGGTCGGCGGCGCGGAGCGCGGCAAGGCGATCATCGTGCTCAACCCGGCCGACCCGCCGCTGCTGATGCGGGACACCGTCTACTGCCTCTGCCCGGACGCCGACGCCGACCCGGCGGCCATCGCCGCCTCGGTCGCGGACATGGTGGCGACCGTGCAGGAGTACGTCCCCGGCTACCGGCTCAAGCAGGACGTGCAGTTCGACCGAGTCGACGCCTACGTGCCGTCGCTCGGCCGGCACCTCACCGGGTTGCAGGTCTCGGTCTTCCTGGAGGTCTCCGGCGCCGGGCACTACCTGCCGGCGTACGCCGGGAACCTGGACATCATGACCTCGGCCGCGCTGCGCACCGCCGAGCGCCTGGTGGCCCTGCGTTCGGAGGTGGCGGCATGACCGACCTGTACATCCAGGACGTGACGCTGCGCGACGGCATGCACGCCATCGCCCACCGGTACACCGTCGACCAGGTCCGTACCATCGCCGCCGCGCTCGACGCGGCCGGCGTGGCCGCGATCGAGGTGGCGCACGGCGACGGCCTGGCCGGATCGAGCGTCAACTACGGACACGGCGCGGCCAGCGACGCTGACTGGATCTCGGCGGCCGCGGAGGTGATGACCACCGCGAAGCTGACCACGCTGCTGCTGCCCGGGATCGGCACCATCGCCGACCTGAAGGCGGCGAAGGCGCTCGGGGTGACCAGCGTCCGGATCGCCACCCACTGCACCGAGGCGGACATCTCCGCCCAGCACATCTCCTGGGCCCGGGAGAACGGCATGGACGTCTCCGGCTTCCTGATGATGTCGCACATGAACGACCCGGCCGGGCTGGCCGCCCAGGCCAGGCTGATGGAGTCGTACGGGGCGCACTGCGTCTACGTCACCGACTCCGGCGGCCGGCTGCTGATGTCCGACGTGGCCGAGCGGGTCGACGCGTACCGGCAGGTGCTGGAGCCGGAGACCCAGATCGGCATCCACGCGCACCACAACCTGTCGCTCGGGGTGGCCAACAGCGTGGTCGCCGTCGAGCACGGCCGGATCCTCGGCGACGCGCCGGTCGGCGCCGACGCGGCGCACGGCCGGACGGTCCGGGTGGACGCCTCGTTGGCAGGGATGGGCGCCGGGGCCGGCAACGCGCCGCTGGAGGTCTTCGTGGCGGTCGCCGAGCTGCACGGCTGGAAGCACGGCTGCGACGTGTTCGCGCTGATGGACGCGGCCGACGACGTGGTCCGGCCGTTGCAGGACCGGCCGGTCCAGGTCGACCGGGAGACGCTCTCCCTGGGGTACGCGGGCGTCTACTCCAGCTTCCTGCGGCACGCCGAACGCGCGTCCGCGAAGTACGGCGTGGACGTCCGCTCGATCCTGGTCGAGCTGGGGCGGCGCCGGATGGTCGGCGGCCAGGAGGACATGATCGTGGACGTGGCGCTGGACCTGGCCGGTCGCCGCGAGGAGGAGGCAGCGTGATCGGGCCGGACACCGCGGGGATCGCCGAGCGGCTGGGCAGGGCGGCCGACGCCGCCACCGCAATCCCGCAGCTCGCCGCCGAGGCCGGCCTGGACGTCGACGCCGCGTACGCGGTGCAGACCGCGCTGATCCAGCGCCGGCTGGACCGGGGGGAGCGGCTGGTCGGGCTGAAGATGGGGCTGACCAGCAAGGCGAAGATGGCCCAGGTCGACGTGGACGAGGTGATCTGGGGCCGGCTCACCGACGTGATGCGGGTGCCCGACGGCGGCATGGTCGACGTCGCGGACTTCATCCACCCCCGGGTCGAGCCGGAGGTGGCGTTCCTGCTGGACCGGCTCCCCGAGCCCAGCGAGCCGGTCGGCCGCTTCGCCGACGCGGTCCGCGCGGTCGCCCCGGCGATCGAGCTGATCGACTCCCGGTACGCGAACTTCACCTTCTCCCTGCCGGACGTGGTCGCCGACAACACCTCGGCCGCGGCGTTCGTGGTCGGGCCGTGGTCGCCGGTGCCGGACGGGCTGGACAACCTCGGCGTGCTACTCGAGATCGACGGCCGGATCGCCCAGGTCGGCTCGACGGCGGCGATCCTGGGCGACCCGCGCCGGGCGCTCGACGAGGGCATCCGGCTGGCGGGCCGGCACGGGGTCCGGCTCCGCGAGGGCTGGGTCTTCCTGGCCGGTGCCGCCACCGCTGCCGTCCCGCTGCGTCCCGGCGCCCACGTCCGTGCCGTGGTGGAGAAGCTTGGCACCGCTTCGCTGCGAGCCTCCGGATGACCGCCGGTCCGGGGGTCGTGGCGGGGAAGGCCGTGCCGCGCGGGGCGTTTCCGCACGTCAAGGTCGCGGGCGGGTTCGTCTTCGTCTCGGGTACGTCGTCCCGCCGGCCGGACAACACCTTCGCCGGCGCCTCGGCGGACGAGTTCGGGACGGTGTCCCTGGACATCCGGGTGCAGACCCGGGCGGTCATCGAGAACGTCCGTGACCTGCTGCGCTCCGTCGGCGCCGACCTCGCCGACCTGGTCCAGGTCACCACTTACCTGGTCAACATGAACGACTTCGGTGGCTACAACGAGGTCTGGGCGGAGTTCTTCGACGCCACCGGGCCCACTCGGACCACCGTTGCGGTGCACCAGCTGCCGCATCCCCATCTGCTGATCGAGATCCAAGCCGTCGCCCTGCTCCCACAAGGAGGTCAGTCGTGAGTGAGATCGCCGAGCCGTTCAGCTTTCCCGGGTGGGTCGCCGAGAATCAGCACCTGCTGAAGCCGCCGGTCGGCAACAAGGAGATGTTGCCGGGCAGCGACGACTTCATCGTGATGGTGGTGGGCGGGCCAAACCAGCGCACCGACTTCCACGTCGACCCGTACGAGGAGTTCTTCTACCAGGTCAAGGGCAACATGCACGTCAACCTGATGACCCCGGAGGGGCCGCGTACGGTGCACGTGCGCGAGGGTCAGATGTGGATGCTGCCGCGCAACACCCCGCACTCGCCGCAGCGGCCGGAGGCCGGCTCGATCGGCATGGTCGTCGAGCGGGTCCGCGAGGAGGGCACGCTGGAGAAGTTCCAGTGGTACTGCCCGGAGTGCGATCACAAGGTGCACGAGGTGGAGCTCCAGGTCCGTGACATCGCCGCCGACCTGCCCCCGGTCTTTCAGGCGTTCTACGCCGACGAGAAGGCGCGCACCTGCGACAACTGCGGCGCGCTGCACCCGGGCAAGGGCTGATGCCCGGACCGGTCGTCGACGTGCACACGCACGTCGTACCCAAGGGGTGGCCGGACCTCGCCGCGGCGTGCGGCGGGTCCGGCTGGCCCTGGCTGCGGGTGGACTCCGAACGCGCGGCCATGATCATGGTGGGTGAGACGGAGTTCCGGCCGGTCGGCGCCGAGTGCTGGGACGCGCGAACCCGGCTGGCCGACATGGCGGCCGATGGCGTGGACATGCAGGTGGTGTCGCCGACCCCGGTCTTCTTCTCCTACGACCGCCCGGCCGACCAGGCGGTCAAGGTGGCCCGGATCTTCAACGACCTCACCCTGGAGGTCACCGCGGCCGGCGGTGACCGGCTGGTGCCGTTCTGCCAGGTCCCGTTGCAGGACCCGGACGCCGCCTGCGCCGAGCTGGACCGCTGCCTGGCTGCCGGACACGTCGGGGTGGAGATCGGCAACCACGTCGGCGACCGGGATCTGGACGACGCCGGCATCGTGCAGTTCCTGACCCACTGCGCCGAGGTCGGCGCGCCGGTCTTCGTGCACCCGTGGGACATGCCCGGCGGGCCCCGGCTGGACCGGTGGATGGCCCGCTGGCTCACCGGCATGCCGGCCGAGACGCACCTGTCGGTGCTGGCGCTGATCCTCGGCGGGGTCTTCGACCGGGTGCCCGACACGCTGCGGATCTGCTTCGCGCACGGCGGTGGCAGCTTCCCGTTCTGGCTGGGCCGCGCCGACAACGCCTGGCACCGCCGCGGCGACCTGGTCCGCGGCGCCTCCACCGCGCCGCCCAGCTCCTACACCGATCGGTTCTGCGTCGACTCGGTTGTCTTCGCGCCGGCCGCGCTGCGGCTGCTGGTGGACACGATGGGCGTGGACCGGGTGCTGGTCGGCAGCGACTACCCGTACCCGCTGGGGGAGCGGCCGGTCGGGCGGGTGGTGCACGAGTCCGACTTCCTCACCGACGACCAGCGCGACAAGCTCCTGTCCCGCAACGCCCTGCGCTTCCTCGGGAGTCCCCGCCCCTGATTCGCGGGGCCCCCCGAGGACGGTCAGCGGGTCGGCCGGCTGGGGCCGGTCAGCTCATCCGCAGGATCCCCGACCAGCCACCGGTGCCGACCGTGCTCGCGGGGCCGAGCCCGTCGTCCGTGCCGAGGTGCAGGAGGAGATCGCCGGAGCCGGTCGTCGCCCACAGGTCCGCACGGCCGTCGCCGTTCGCGTCTCCGGGTGACGTGACGAGCGGACGATCCGCCGTCGACCAGGTGCCCGCGCTCGCCGGCTGCCTCGGCGCCAGCCCGGTGCCGCCCGCGTTCCGGTAGAGCCAGAGCTGTCCCGTGCTCCGGTCCCGCGCCCACAGGTCGACCCGTCCGTCGCCGTCCACGTCGCCGGGGACCAGCACGTCGAGATTCACCCACTCGGCGCCACCGATGTGCAGGGGCGTCGAGGTGGAGACGGCGGGCTTCGTCGCGGGGGCACCAGCGTGCAGCCAGAGCCCGGTGCTCGACCGGGCCAGCAGGTCCGGGTAGCCGTCTCCGGTGAAGTCACCGGACAGCGCGAGCTGGTTCGTGGTGCTCCAGCCACTCGGCCGGCCGCCCATCGCCACCCGGCTGCCGAGCGCGCCGCTGCCGCTGTTCGGGTAGACCCACAGGTTGTCGCCGATCTTGGCCACCACGTCCTCACGGCCGTCCCCGGTCCAGTCGCCGCGGTGCCCGACCAGCGCGTCCGTCCAGCCGCTGGTGCCCACACCGCGGTACGGGTTCAGCAGTCCCCCGTCCCCGAGGCCCGGGTAGAGCCGCAGGGCCCCGGCGGCGTCCACGGCCACAGAGTCCACCCGGCCATCGTCGGTGAGGTCCCCGGCGACCCCGGAGCCAGGGCGGGTCTCGAACCAGGCGGCGCCCCGGAGGAGCAGGTGGTCGGAGAGGCCGGGCTCCACCGCGTCGCCGCGTACGGTGTGGAAGTCCTGCGCGGAGAGGAAGATGTCGTCGAACTTCTTCGGGATGCCGCCCACGATGGCGGTCGGTTCGCCACTGGGGCAGACGGCCACCCCGGCGTCGACGCAGTCCTGCGTGAAGTACTCCCGGTCATTCTCGTCGACCTCGGCGAAGGGTCCCGTGCCAGGAAGGCCGGCGCGGACCGGGTCGAGCGCGGGTGACGTCGGCACCTCGTTCATGTCCGCGCCGATAATCACCGGCAGTCCAGCGGCCCACCGATCGACGTACCCCATCATCTCCGCCGAGCCGTTGTCCGGCTCAATGTACTGGGCGAGGTGGGCGCTGCAGGCGAGGGTGGCACGACCGTCGAGGACGGCACGCGCGCAGAGCACCGCGCGCGACGCCTGCCCGGCGGGGACGGTCAGGTTGGCCACGTACCGGTCGGCCGCCGGCGCCTTGACGAACACACCAAGACCAAAGCGGTCGTCCCCGGAGCCGTCCCACTTGGCGCACCCGCTGGCGGTCTGGGTGCTGGTCCAGACGGCCTGGTAGCCGAGGTCGCGCAGGGCGCTCCGCAGCCCGATCCACTGCCCGATGCACAACTCCTGCAGCATCACCGCGTCGGCGTCCCACGCCGTGACCTGTTGCCGCATGGCCCCGAGCCAACTGGCCGTGTCGAGCGGACTCTGGCACACGACGTAGGCGCCGCAGACGTTGTAGCTGATGCTGCGCACCGACGGCGCGGTCGACGGGTCAACCACGTCGGCCCGCGCCGGAGCGCCACCGACGAGCGCCGCCGAAACCATGAACGTCGTCAGCGTCCCGGCGAGTGCGGCTCGCCACCGTCGTTGCCAGCTATTCGTCACCACGTCCCCCGGTCCTGAATGATTACGCATCGGCCGGACGGTAGTCGTCGATGAACGCGGGCGCTGTCCGTCGATGGCGCGTGGCTCCAGCGGCGGCACGGCGGCCGCCTTTTCGGCGGCAACGCCCTGCGCTTCCTCGGGACATTGGGTATATAAGAACGCCGGCACGATATACACTCGGTCCGTGAAGACTGTTATCGATCTTGACGATGAGCTGCTCGAACGGGCCCGCCGCGAGCTGGGCACCAAGAGCAAGAAGGACACCATCCACGCCGCTCTCCGGCTGGTGGCGGAACGCAGCGAACGGCTCGAGGCGGTACGCGAGCTGCTGGCCGTCGACCGCGACTGGACCGGCATCCTGAACGACGACAAGACGCCCCAGAGTCAGCAGGATGCGGCGTGACCGTCGCGGGCGGCCTGTACCTGATCGACACGTCGGCGTGGGCCCGCATGCGGCAACCGGTGGTGCACAAGCGACTGTCGGCGATTCTCGAGGAGGGCATGGCCGCGACGTGCCTGCCGTTGGACCTCGAAGATGGGCGAAGCGCTCGCGGCTTCCGCGACGCGATGACCATCCGTGCCCGCCGCGCTCAGCTCATGGTGGACCTGCCCGTCACCGCTGCTGTCTCGACGCGGGCGCGTGACCTTCAACTGGCGCTTACCGCACGGGGTCACCATCGCGCCGCCAGCCCGGTCGACGTCACCGTCGCGGCCGTTGCCGCTGAGTATTCGGCGATCGTGATGCACTACGACCGTGACTTCGACCTGCTGACCGAGGTGGGTGGCCCTCGTTCAGAGTGGGTCGCGCCACCCGGCACCCTCTCCTGAGGCCGGACTCCGGTCGTGTCGGCGCGGCGGTTGCCGCCCCGAAGGGGGCAGGATGACGGGATGGCCGAGCCGCACGACCTGACCGCGCTGGAGCAGGCCGCCGCGATCGCCCGCAGCGAGCTGTCCAGCGTGGAGCTGGTCGCGCACCACCTCGACCGGGTCGACGCGCTCGGCGACGCGCTCGGCGCGTTCGTCACCGTCACCGCCGAGCGGGCGCTGGCCGCCGCCCGGGCCGCCGACGCGGTGCCGGCCGACCAGCGGGGCCCGTTGCACGGCGTACCGACCGCGATCAAGGACCTCACCCTCACCGCCGGGGTACGCACCACCTTCGGCTCGGCCGCGTTCGCCGACTTCGTCCCGCCGGTCGACGCCGACGTGGTCCGGCTGATGACCGCGGCCGGCCTGGTCAGCCTCGGCAAGACCACCACCTCCGAGCTGGGCTGCTCGCTCTACTCGGAAGGGCTGGTCGCGCCGCCGGCGCGCAACCCGTGGGACCTGGCGTACACCGCCGGTGGCTCCAGCGGCGGCGCGGCGGCCGCGGTGGCGGGCGGCCTGGTGCCGGTCGCGCAGGGTTCCGACGGCGGCGGCTCGCTGCGCATCCCCGCCTCCCTCTGCGGCCTGGTCGGCTACAAGCCCAGCCGTGGCCTGGTCTCCGGCGGCCCGCTCGGCTTCGGCGCGTTCGGCCTGCCCACCAACGGCCCGATCGGGCGTACCGTCGCCGACGTCGCCGCGCTGCTCGACGTGCTGGCGGAGCCGGTGCCCGGCGAGCCCTACCTGCCGCCACCCCGCCCCGAGGGCGGTCACCTCGGCGCCGCCCGCCGGGCCGCGCCGGGGCGGCTGCGGATCGGCCGGTTCACCGCCCCGATGCTCGCCGACGAGCCGGTCCACCCGGACTGCGTCGCCGCCGTGGACCGGGCCGCCGCGCTGCTCACCGCCGCCGGCCACGAGGTGGTCGAGGTCGACCCCCCGCTCGGCCCCGCGGCGTGGCCGCTCTTCGAAACGGTCTGGTACGTCCTGGCGCTCGCCCCGGTGCCGCCGGAGCGGGAGGCCCAGCTGCTGCCGCTGACCCGGCTGCTGCGGTCCCGGGGCGCCGCCGTGTCCGCCGGCACGCTGGTGGCCACCCTGGGCGAGCTGCAGGCCCAGGTGCGCCTCGGCGCCCGCCGTACCGCCGAGTGCGACCTGCTGCTCTGCCCCACCCTCGCGGTGCCGCAGGCGCCGGTCGGCTGGTTCATCGTGGACGGGGATCCGGCCGCCGATTTCGACCGGCAGCGGCGGTTCTCGCCGTACTGCGCCATCTTCAACGTGACGGGGGAACCGTCCGTCTCGCTGCCGATCGGGCGGACCGCGACGGACCTGCCCGTCGGGGTGCTGCTGACCGGTCGGTACGGCGACGACGCCCGACTGCTCGGCACCGCAGCGCAACTGGAACACTGCAGTGACGGATGGGATCGGCACCCCGCAATCTGGCGGGGCGTCGACTCCGCTAACGTGAATGGCAGCGGAGTCGGGGGGTCGGCACCATGATCCGTCCACCCGAACCGGATGTTCTGGTCTCTCTTTCCGCCTGGGGGCGTTGGGATTGTCTGTCACCGAGACGTTGCTGATCTTCGTCGGCATCCCGGCGGCCGTGGTGCTGGTGATCGCCGGTCTGGTGTTCGCCGGTAACCGTGGCGGCGGCGGCGGCGCCAAGCGCTACCGGCCGGGTCGTCGCTTCGACTTCACCCCGGTCTGGTTCCTGGGCCGTCCGGAGCAGCTGGCCGACTCGGCCGGCACCGCCCTGGCCGCGGGCGCGCAGGCGCCGGCGCTGACCAGCCACAAGCTTGAAAAGGCCGGCGTCGAGGCGCCGGCCGGTGGAACCGGAGGCGCAAGTGACCGTTGGTGAGACGCAGACCGGGACGGGCACCCCGCCCGACGTGCTGGACGGGCCGTTCTCGACCCGCCAGCTGCTGCGCATCGACGAGGCGCTCCGCCTGGCCGACCAGAGCACCGGCCTGGTCTTCTCGGTCTATGTGGGCGGCCTCGACGAGCCGATCCGGGAGCACGCCGAGCGGCTGCACCGCCAGCTCGCCGAGCCCGACAAGTCCGTGCTGATCGCGGTGTCGCCCAACCAGCGCCAGCTGGAGGTGATCACCGGCCGGTACGCCCGCAAGCGCATCCCGGACACGTACGCCAAGCTCGCCGCGCTGAGCATGGTGGCGTCCTTCGGCGGCGGCGACCTGGCCGGCGGCATCATCCAGGGCCTCGACCAGCTCGCCAGCCACGCCGGCAAGGGCTGAGCCCCTTCACGTACGACGAAGCCCGGCCCGCGGTACCCGCGAGCCGGGCTTCGTCGTGTCCGGAGCGTGCCCGGGTCCCCGCCTGATCGCCGACATGGATGCGTACGTGGCCCCGGGGCCGGCGTGGACTTCCGTCCACGCCGACCCCGGGCCGGGTGCTTCCTGGTCAGGCGCTCTGGGCGTCCCTGGCGCGGGCCTTCAGCGCGCGGACCACGCCGTCGCGGCCCTCGGCGACCAGCCGGCGCAGCGACGGCGGGTGGCCGTCGCCGGCCAGCCACGCGTCGGTGGCCGCCACGGTCTCCTCCTCGACCAGGTAGGCCGGGTAGGCCAGCTGCACGAACTCCTGCGCCGGCTCGCTGTCCCGCTGCGCCCAGACCTGGGCCACCGTGGCGAAGTACTTCTCCCGGTACGGCGCGGTGAGCTCCACCTGCGTCGGGTGGGTGAAGCCCTGCAGCAGCGCCCGGTTGCGCCAGTTGGGCAGCGCCTCCGGGCCGGTCAGCTCCGCCCAGACCGCCGCCTTGTTCTCCGCGGTCGGGACCAGCGCGTGCGCGTACGCGGCCTCCCGCTCGCCGCTGGCCGTCCGGTCGCCGGCCAGCTCGGCCTCGATCTCGGCCGCGCCGGCCGCCCCGTTGGCCACCAGCGACTGGAGGATCGACCAACGCAGCTCGGTGTCGACGGTCAGCCCGGCCGGCACGTCGGCGCCGTCCAGCCAGCCGCGCAGGGTCGCCAGGTCCTCCTCGGAGCGGGCCGCCGAGATGTACGCCCGGGCCCAGGCGAGCTGGAAGCCGCTGCCCGGCTCGGCGTTCGCCAGCGCGTCCTTCGCGGTCCGGGCCAGCTCCGCCCAGCCGGTCGGCGCCCAGGCCGGGTCGGCGTAGAAGATGAGCGTCGTGCTCGCCTGTCGCAGGGTGGCGGTGACCAGGTTGATGTCCGTCTCCGCCGGCAGGCCGGCCAGCGCGAGCGCGCCGTAGTCGCGGGCCGACAGTTCGGCGTCACGGACCATGTCCCAGGCGGCGGTCCAGCACAGCGCCCGGGCCAGCGACGACTCGAAGCCGGCGATGTGCTGCACGACGGTCGCCATCGAGCGCTCGTCGAGGCGCAGCTTGGTGTAGGTCAGGTCGTCGTCGTTGAGCAGCAGCACGTCGGCGGCCGGCTTGCCGTGCAGCGCCGACAGCTCGGTCTGCTCGCCCGTGAGGTCCACTTCGACCCGCTCCCGGCGGACCAGCCGGCCGTCGGTGAGGTCGTACAGGCCTACGCCGATCCGGTGGGTACGCAGCGTCGGGTGCTCGGCCGGGGCCTCCTGGCGGATCAGCACCCGCTGGTAGGCGCCGTCGTCGCCGATCGTCACCTCGGGACGCAGCGTGTTGACCTGCGCGGTCTCCAGCCACTGGGCGGCGAACTTGCGCAGCTCCCGGCCGGAGGCCGCCTCCAGTTCGGAGAGCAGGTCGTCGAAGGTGGCGTTGCCCCAGGCGTGCTTGCCGAAGTACGCCCGCAGGCCGGCCAGGAACGGCTCCTCGCCGACGTACGCGACGAGCTGCTTGAGCACGCTGGCGCCCTTGGCGTACGTGATGCCGTCGAAGTTGACCTCGACCGCCTCCAGGTCCGGCATCTCGCAGTAGACCGGGTGGGTGGAGGAGAGCTGGTCCTGCCGGTAACCCCAGTTCTTCCGGATCGACAGGAAGGTCGTCCACGCCTCGGAGAACCGGGTGGCGTGGGTGTTGCACCAGTGGCTGGCCCACTCGGCGAACGACTCGTTCAGCCACAGGTCGTTCCACCAGCGCATGGTGACCAGGTCACCGAACCACATGTGCGCCAGCTCGTGCAGGATCGTGTTGGCCCGCTGCTCGTACTCGAAGTCGGTGACCTGGGAGCGGAAGATGTAGTGCGACTCGGCGTGCGTGACGCAGCCGAAGTTCTCCATCGCGCCGGCGTTGAAGTCCGGCACCCAGAGCTGGTCGTACTTCGGCAGCGGGTAGCGCACCCCGAACTGCTCGTGGAAGAAGTCGAAGCCCTGCTTGGTGATGAGGAACAGGTCGTCCGAGTCCATGTACCGCGCCATCGAGGCCCGGCAGAACACGCCCAGGTCGATGCCGTCGTGGCTGTCCCGCACCTCGTGGTACGGCCCGGCGCAGAGCGCGGTGATGTAGGTGCTCATCCGCGCGGACTCGGCGAAGTGGACGGTCTTCAGCCCCTCGCCGGCCGGCTCCTCGCGCTCCACCGGCATGTTGGAGACCACCCGCCAGTGGTCCGGGACGGTGGCGTGCCAGGTGTAGACGCTCTTCAGGTCGGGCTGGTCGAAGCAGGCGAAGACCCTCTGCGCGTCGGCCGTCTCGAACTGGCTGTAGAGGTAGGTCTCCCCGTCGACCGGGTCCACCGTGCGGTGCAGGCCCTGCCCGCTGTTGGAGTACGCGAAGTCCGCGTCCACGACCAGCGTGTTCTCCGCCGCCAGGCCGGTCAGCTTCAGGCCCTTCTCGGCCGACCAGTCGGAGAGGTCGAGCTCGGCGCCGTTCAGCGTCGCCGAGCGCACCGACTCGGCGGCCGTCTCGATGAAGGTGCCGGCGCCCGGCTCGGTGCAGCGGAACCGGACCTCGGTCACCGACCGGAACGTGCGGCCCTCGGCCTGCACGGCGGTGGACAGGTCCAGGCTGATGTCGTACCCGGTGACCTCGAGCAGGCGGGCCCGCTCGGTGGCCTCGACCTGGGTCAGGTTGCGCACTCCCGGCACTGTTCGTCTCCATCCCACTCTCGCCGCCTCACGACGGCGCCAGCCCCGCCGGCCGCTCGTGGCGGTCGGCCCGAGCCGAGTCTTCCATGCACCGACGCCCCGCGGTGGTCGAGGTCACGCTCTCATTCCGCTACCGGTCGATGCCCTCCGGGGTGAGGATCGGAGGTAGAGGCGCCGGCACCCTGCCGGCGCATGCCCGTCGCGAAGGGACCGCACCGTGACCGAGCGTGTCGCCGTTGACATGTGGTTCGACCCGATCTGCCCGTGGGCGTGGATCACCTCCCGTTGGCTGCTGGAGGTCGAGAAGGTCCGGGAGGTGGACATCCGCTTCCACGTGATGAGCCTGTCGGTGCTCAACGAGGGCCGGGACCTGCCCGAGCAGTACCAGGAGCTGATGCGGACCGGCTGGGGCCCGGTGCGCATCTGCATCGCCGTCGAGCAGAAGCACGGCCAGGAGGCCGTCGCGAAGCTCTACACCGCGCTGGGCAACCGGATCCACCTGGGCCAGGAGAAGCTCGGCCCCGAGCTGTACGCCGCGGCGCTCGCCGACGCCGGCCTGGACCCGGCGCTCGCGGAGGCCGCCGACTCCACCGGGTACGACGAGGCGCTGCGGGCCAGCCACGAGGCCGGGATGCGGCCGGTCGGCACCGACGTCGGCACCCCGGTCATCCACGCCCCGGGCCCGGACGGCGGCGCCATCGCCTTCTTCGGCCCGGTCATCACCCCGGCGCCCAGGGGCGAGGCCGCCGGCAAGCTCTGGGACGGTGTCCTGCTGGTCGCCGGCACCCCGGGCTTCTACGAGCTCAAGCGTTCCCGCGAGCTCGGCCCGATCTTCGACTGACCGGCCACCGCCGCTCCGGGCCGTCGCTCGCCGACGATGGCCCGGAGCGGCCACACCGGGCTCCGGGCCGGGGTGGTGCTGCTCGGCCCCGGCACGGGCCAGGTCCCCAACGCCGCCAATCCTGTTGTCGCGGCCCTTTCGAGCATGACGTACACGACTCACCGGGTTTGGCCCGACAGGCGGCCCTCACGACGGCTGCCCGCCGGGCGGCGCTGCCCGCCGGGCGGCGCTCCCGGCAGACGGGGGCTGCCAGCGCGGCTCCGCCCGCCGGCCGGCCCCGTCCGGGTTCCGGTCGGGACCCTGTGGGCGCACCAGGTCCGGTGGCGGCTGAGTCGTCTACGACATCAGCTCCAAAGCGTCCGGCCACCAGGGGTGACCCGCCGGCGGGTCGTCGGGTGGCCGACGCCCGCATGCCGGGTCGACAGCCCTGGCGGGTGACCAGCCCGGCCGCGGGGCCCGGCCGCGGGGCCCGGCCCGGTGGCAGCCGGGCGTCACCCTCCCGGTGGCGGGTTCGTTTCTCCCGGTGTCCCCGTAGCGGCCCGCCGCGGTCGCATCCGGCCGACCCGGAGGCTCTTCCCGATGGCCAAGCACCGCCGTCCGCCCGCCGACGACCTGCCGACCGCCGACCACCTGCCGAACGCTCGCGATCTGCCGGCCATCGACGGTCTGCCGAGCGGCGAGGAGGCGGTGGACGCCGCCGCGTACTGGTCGGTCGACGACTGCCGCTGGCCGGCGGTCCGCCCCAGCCTTCCCGACCACATGGTCGACCTGCTCGCGCCGCCGATCGTGGTCGGCGTGGCCCGGGTCCCGGTCACCTCCCGCGCCACCCCGCCCGGCGCCCGCCCCGGTCGGCCGCTGCCGCCGGCCGGCGCCGCGTCGGCACGGCGGCCCGCGCCCGGCCCGGCCGGACAGCACCGGCCGACCAGGGAGCCGGCCGAGCGGGGCTGACCGGTTCATCTGGTGGACCCGCGCGGTGTCGGTGTCGTCCGGGCCTCCGCCGCCGGTAGCGTCACCGGCATGACGGTCGTGCATCCGATCGCCCGGGCCTGGATCACCACTGGCGGCACCGGCGCGCAGAACTACGACGAGTTCGCCGACGACGCGGAGATCACTGCGATCATCGAGGCGAACCCGCACAGTGCCCTCGGCATCGAGATGCCCCACCGGGCGCCGGAGAGCCTCGGCAAGTCCTTCCTCGACGCGCTCCCCGACGCGGTGGCCCGCCTCGCCGAGGCCAAGGCCGACGGCAGCTACACCCCGGCCGAGCAGGTCGTCGTGCTCTACCGGATCAGCGCGCCGGGCGAGGAGCCGGCGTACGGGCTGTTCGCCATGGTCGACACCGACCAGATCTCCACCAGCGCCGACCAGCCCGGCCTGGTCATCCGCAACGAGGACGTCTTCATCGCCAAGGTGCGGGAGCGGGTCGCCCTGACCGAGGCGCTGGGGCACCTGCTCTCACCCGTACTCCTGCTCCAGACCGGGCGGGGCGACGAGCTGCACGCCGCGCTCGCGGCGGCGACCGAGTCGGCGGGCGCGCCGGCCGCGACCGACACCGACCAGTCCGGGCGGACGCACGCCATCTGGCTGCTCGGCCCCGGCCCCGAGCAGGACGAGCTGACCGCGCTCGCCGGCGGCGGCGAGCTGGTGGTCGCCGATGGCAACCACCGCAGCCTCGCCGCCCAGACCGGTGGCCTGCCCCGCTTCCTGTCGGTGATCACCACCCCGGCCTCGGTGGCCATCCAGCCCTACAACCGGCTGGTCAGCGAGCTGACCACCACGCCGGAGGAGCTGCTCGACCGGCTCCGCGCCGCCGGTGCGGAGATCACCGAAATCAACGGCCCGGTCGAGGTCCCGGCGGCCGGCGGCACCGTGCACCTCCGCCTCGCCGGCCAGGGGTACGCGGTCACCCTGCCGCACGACGAGGGCACCGGACGGCTGGAGAACCTCGACCACGCCCTGGTCGAGCGGCTGCTGCTGCGCGACGCGCTCGGCCTCGACCCGGGTGACAAGCGGATCACCTACGTCGGCGGCGACTACCCGGCGAGCTGGCTCGGCGGCGAGGTCGATGCTGGCCGGGCCGAGCTGGCCGTCCTGGTCGCCCCGGTGACCGTGGACGACTTCGTCGCGGTGAACCTGGCCCGGGAGAAGATGCCCCGCAAGAGCACCTGGTTCACCCCGAAGGCACGCGGTGGCCTGGTCGTCGCCGAGCTGTCCCGCTGAGGCTGTGACGAATCCGCCCCGGCACGCGGCCCCCGCGGCGTGCCGGGGCACGGCCTGACAGACTGCGCGGTATGCGCGTCTACCTGGGATCCGACCACGCCGGTTTCGAGTTGAAGGTGCACCTGGCCAACCATCTGGCCAAGCAGGGGTACGAGCTGGTCGACGTCGGCCCGCACGCCTTCGACCCCGACGACGACTACCCGGCCTTCTGCCTGCACACCGGCGACCGGGTGGTCAACGACCCGGGCAGCCTCGGGGTGGTCATCGGCGGGTCCGGCAACGGCGAGCAGATCGCCGCGAACAAGGTCGCCGGCGTCCGGGCCGCGCTCGCCTGGAACATCGAGACCGCCCAGCTGGGCCGGGAGCACAACGACGCCAACATCGTGGCCGTCGGCGCCCGCCAGCACACCCTGGACGAGGCGACCGCGATCGTCGAGGCGTTCCTCACCACCCCGTTCTCCGGCAACGAGCGGCACTCCCGCCGGATCGCCCAGGTGGCCGAGTACGAGCGCACCCGCCAGCTGCCCGACCTGCCCTGACCGCGTGACCGGGCCGGCCCGTCCCGGGGCCGGCCTGCCGGTTCAGCGGCCCGAGCGGGGCAGGTCCTCGCGGGGCACCCAGTTGCGCCGGACGATCACCAGGCGGGCCTCGGCCTCGGCCAGGTCCTCGTCGGTCGGTCGGGCGGCGTCCCGGGCGCGCAGCGCCGCGCTGATCCCCACCTGCGAGGAGCCGGAGCCGACCAGGCCCCGCAGCCCCCGCTCACCCTCGTCCGCCCCGGAGCCGCCGCGCCTCGCCCGGGGCGCGGGCATCCCGTCGTGCACCTCGGCCGTGGCGGCCGTCGGGCCGTCGTCGTTCCCGGCCGGCCCGTCGGGTTGGTGCCGCAGCCGGCGTCGCCGTCGCTCCGCATCCGCCATCAGCCGACCGTACCGCCCCGGACGCCGCCCGGGTCGGCACGGCGGTCAGAAGACCTCCATCGCGGCCGGGGCGCGGTGCCAGCCGAAGGCCGGGCCGGCGGCGGCCAGCGCACCGGGACGCAGCTCGCGCACCCGGCCGGCGGCGGCCAGCGCGGTCAGCCCGGCGCCGCCGAGGTAGAGCTCGCCGAGGCAGCGTACGTCGCAGGCCAGCTCCGCGATGTCGTCGGTGCGCAGGCAGGTGGCGCCCTCGGGTCCGCCGGTGAGCCGCCACCGGCCGGTGTTCTCCGGCAGCAGCGGGTCGGCAACCTCGATCACCACGTCGACGGCGGTGGCGTACCGGCGGGCGGCCAGCGCGGCCGGGACGTCGACCACCCGTACCCAGAGCGCGTCGACCAGCTGGGCGCCGAGCCGGCGCGGCTCGTCGACCAGGCGCAGCAGCGGCTCGTCCACCGTGCCCCGGAAGTAGGAGAGCCGCCGGGTCAGGTCGATCGAGAGCAGGGTCCGCCAGATCGCCAGGTACGCCTCCGGGGTCGCCGCCACCACCTCGTCGACCCGGACCTGCCCCTTCGGGCCGGCGGCGTCCCAGTCCTGGGCGGTCCGGAAGAGCGCGTACCCGTCCAGGCCGTCCGGCCCGTCGTGCCGCAGCACCCGGCGGGCGGTCGCGCCACCGCGCTGGCCGGCGGGGTCGCTGAGCACGTACCGCCACCAGCGCTCGTCCCGGCTGGACCAGCCGGGGCGGTCGGGGCGCAGCCGGTCGTACAGCCGGGCCAGCTCGAGCTGGCACGCGGCCGGCTGGTCCAGCCGGAGCGTGCCCGCCGCGGACGCCGGCTCCGGCAGCCGCAGCTCGGTGGTGGCCGCGCAGTCCATGGTCAGCCGCTGGGCGGCCAGGCCGTAGCCGAACCGCGGGTAGATCCGCCCCTCGCTGGCCCAGAGCACCGCCACCGGTTCGCGGCCGGCGTCGTGGATCTCCCGGAGCTGGTGCCGCATCAGCGTGGTGAGCAGCCCGCGGCGGCGGTGCGTGGCCGCCACCGCGACCGCCGTCACGTGCGCGGCCGGCACCGTGGCACCGGGCACGCTCAGCGCCCGGGTGTACGCCGCGGCGTGCGCCACCAGGGCGCCGCCGTCCCGCACCAGCAGGGCCCGCTCCAGCTCGAAGACCCCCCGCTCGACCTCCCGGGCCTCCGGGTCGGGCGGGGAGTGGAATGCGTCACCGATCAACTCGGCGATCTCGTCGTAGTCCTCCGGCCCGGGCACCCGCGCGAGTGTGGCGTCGGTCATCGCACCTGTCTAGCCGATCGCCGCGCGGGGCGGCGACCCATTTGCCGGCTGGCTACCCTCGAAGCTGGCGGGTCGGCCGAGGGCCGGCACCGGTCAGGGGGAGGACACGAGATGGCAGACCAGACACAGCCGTGGGCGGAGCGGACCGTCGAGGTGCCGCCGCAGCCGGGTGTCGGGGTGCCGGCGCAGCGGGACGCGTTCCGCCGGGGCGTCGCCGCAGTGGGCCAGCGGCGTACCCCGCGCACCGAGCCGTTCCCGGTGGTGGACGCCGGCGAGCGGCCCTGGGCCGGGCCCGCGGCGCCCCGCCGGCCGATGGGCTGGCACCTGGCGCAGCTACGACGTGGCGGCGAGTGGAGCGCCGCGGGCGGGCTCTTCGCCTTCGTCTGCTGGGGGATCTGGGCGATCTCCGGGCGGGGTGACCTGGGCGCCCCGCTGCTCATCTTCGTGCTGAGCCTGCTGGTGGCGGTCGGCCTCTTCGCCCTGTCCCGGCTGCTCGGCCGGGTGATCTGGGAGCGCCAGCTGGGGCGGGTCCGGCGCGGCGCGCGCGGCGCCCACCTGGTCACGGCGCTCTTCCTCACCGGCGTCGGGATCGCCTACCTGCAGCAGACCGAGTGGGTCATGGACGCCTGGAACTTCGTCACCGGCCGGTGACGCACGCGGCGGGCGGGTCGGCCTGGGCCGCCCGCCCGCGCGTCGTCGCGGGATGCCGCGACACCGGTCGTCTCTCCACCAGGACGGCGGTGCTTACCCCGCCGGTCGCGGATCATCCGCGCTCCAGCGGCGTAGCCGGCGCCCGCGCGGACGTGACCGGGCTGTGCCGCACGTCCCTCCGTACGTCGTGGCGGACGCCTGCACTCGCAGAGCTGGACCTGACCGCGGAGCAGCGGCGCGAACTGCTCCGCCTGGCCGCCCGGGCCGCGCTCGCCCTCGGCCCGGAGACCGCCGAGCTGCTGACCTCCTGGCTGGAACGGAGTTGACGCCGATGGCCGCCTTCGATCCGGAGACCGACGCCGGACGGCTCGACTTCCAGTTGATGAGCTGGTCCCCGGTGCAGTGGCTGCACAGCCGTACCCGGCTGGACGACACCGTCGCGTGGTTAAGGCGGCACGACTAGCACGTCGTGTCGGTGGACGCCTCCTGGCTGATCCCGGCGCACATGTTCCGCGACCTGGGCTCGGCCCTGGGACATGTCTGTCATGACCAGTGGCAGTGCCTTAGCGAGGGGTTGGCCGAGGCGACGGCGGAGGCGTTTCCGCGGTCGGCCCGGTTCACGCTGGTGCTGACCGACCTCGACGTCTTCGCGCGGCACCACCGGGACGACGCGGAGAACCTGCTCGGGGTGGTGGCTCATGCCGCGGGACAGGCGACCCGACCCGTACGACTAGTCGAGGAGCCAGGCGTGCAGGGTTTCCACGAAGGGCGTCATCCAGGACATGACGACGAGGACGGCGAAGACCGTGCTCACCAGCAGGCTTCGCTGGTGCGCGTACCCGGTGCGCGCCCGGGCGGTGACGAGCCGGGCGACGGCGACGAGCGCCGTCATCGTGGCGACGACGGGTGCCACACCGATCACGACGATCAACATCAGGGACACCGGGGCCCAGTACCCCGGCCAGAGGTCGGCGGTGCCGGTGGCTTCGTCACCCTGGTGGGGCAGGTAGAGGTGCCCGGAGAAGGAAGCGGCCCGGGCCAGGGCGACGCCGATGGCGGTGGCGTACACGCCGGCCAGCGCGAACTGCATATGGGCCAGGACGCTTCCGGGAGGGCGCGGCGCCGTGGTCACACCCGCATCGGCGGTCGTCATGAAGCGGATGCTAGCCACTCCCGATCGGTCTCACCGTCCCGTCGACCCGGTCGGGTGGATGCCCGGTCCACCTGAGTGAACCCGCAGGACCAGTCGGGGCGGAGACGACACCGGCCCGGGTAGGCATACCTCTGACCTTGGCCGGCGTGTGGTGGAGCGGGCGACGGGAATCGAACCCGCACCGTCAGTTTGGAAGAGCGCGATCGGCCGCCCGTGATGTCCTGAACGCCTGCATGCGGCGACCGCCGTGCTGACCGCTGACGCCCGGCGGTGACCGCTCGGGGTACCGGCTACTGGCCCGTGGATGGCCCGACCTCGGATGAAGCGAGTGGTGGCACGGTCATCTGTAGTACTGTCCCGGCTCACGACAGTGACCAGAGACAGGCGCGCACGTGAACATGACCGAGACAACCACGCGCGGATGCTACGGAGCGTGACGCACGCCTGCCGGCAGGGCATCCGTCACAGCCCGGCGTGCCGGAAGTGCGCCCGCGGTCGCCCCCTTAGCGACATGCGTGTTCTTGGCCACAGTGGACGTCACACGTTCTGAGTAGCGCTCTTGCCTGGTTGAATCTCATCGAGATTGGTGGGTGATACTACTGATGCGTGGCGCTAAACCGCTCCGGATCCTGGCGTGGGTAATAACGGGGGCCATCCTGGGGCTGGTGCTGTGTTGCGGCGGGCTGTTCCTCGCCGGCACAGTCCCGCCGAGCTTGTACCGATAGCAGAACGGCCCGCACGCTGGCGGACCCTTACCGCCATCATCCTGAGACCGGCGGGTCAGGTGGTTGCGCACCTGGTCGGCCCGTCCGTTGTTGTTGGGTGATGGCGCCGCCGAACCCCTGCATTGCAAAGATCAAGACTGCTGTCGGCCGGCGTCGACCATTGCCGCTGACCTGCTCGACTTGTCGGCTACGGTCGCTCGTCACCTGCGCCCGTCGGCCGGCTTGGCTGTACGGGTGGCTGTACAGCCACGCGGTTTAGGAAGTGTGGACACGACCGGGATTCGCACGGCAGTGACCTGGATTGAACTGCGCCGCCATGCCGGCCGTCACGTCCAGGAGCTGACCGCCGTTGACCCTCGGCTCCCCTTCCAACGGGCACGCAACGGGCACGGCCGAGCCCGGGGATTAGAAGAAGATCACGGACGGCTGGTGGCCTGGCGGCGCACCTGGTCAGTCCGTCCGTGGTTGTCTGGCTGTGTCAGCGCTTACCGGCAGCCTGGGCTGTACGAGTGGCTGTACAGTCCCGGGCCGTGAGCAGAGACGTGGATTTGCTTGTCGGTACCGCCGAACTGGACGGTGCACCCTCACTGAAGCTGTTTGCGCGGGAGATTGCGGGGGTGCTCGGCCTCGAAAACTTGAGGGTCGGCGGCCCGGAGTGCGTCATCGGTGACGGGGAGGATTTCCGGGCTTGGCTCCGCTTCGCGCCGGAAGACGAGGAGCCGAGCCTCAGTCACCCCTTCCGCTTAGAAGTCGCGGCCGAGATGGGCGCGGAGTACGAAGTAGGCAGGAGGGTGTTCCAGAAGCTGGCGGACACCGCGCGCTTCCGTGTGGTGCTGCTGCTGGACCATGACTGCGTGCGGTCGACGCACTTCCCTTGCGAGGACTGGTGACGAGGCGAAGCCGTCTAACGGGGTGTCTCTCGGCATCTCTCAATGCCGTTGGTCGCGGTCCGGCCTCTTTAGGACTGGATGAGGACTGAGGCAGGCCACGCGTGCGGCCAGTGGTCGGTAGATCACTCCTCCGACCAGGAGTGAGGTTCGATCACCCACGGCTCGCCTGGGTTCTTCCGGAAAGCCGACTGACCGAGCGGGAGGCTGGCGAGTTGAGCCACCGATGAGTTCAGCTCGATGACATGCCTGATGCATGTCACGACTACGGCGCCAGGCTGGTTCGGATCGTTGACGCCGTCGCCGACCATCCACGAGTTGTCGTCGGTGTGGATCACCTCGCGCGCCGGCTCTCTACCCTCCAGCACCGTGCGCTGCACCACTGCCCCCAGGTTGTCGGGGAACCGGCCGCCGCTGAAGGGGAAGGGCAGGGATCTGAACATCTCATGCTGGTCCGAGTGTCTGGAGGTCAAGCCTCCTGTCGGCCGACGTCGACTACTGCCGCTGAGCTGCTCGTCCTGTCGGCTCCGGCCGGTATCGGGCTGCCTCAGCCGACCGGCTTGGCTATACCGGCGGTTGACGGGCTTGATCGAGAAGCTGAGAAGATCCGGACATGGTTGCTCCGGATGTGCGCCTGGCGACGCTGGCACGTCGCCACCTACCCGCTGCTGTCGCCGACCGGTGGATTGCGCTCATCCGGCCCGGCCTGCACCTGCGACCCGCTGAGACTGGAGAGCCCCACGTCGGTCGGTTGGGCGGCCTTCCCGCTCTTCCCGAAGACGTCAGGTGGCCGCTGTGGGAAGGCCATGGACCGCTGAGCTTTGTCGCGAGCATCGACTGCAGGCATTTACCCTCCGATGCGCTCGACATCGCTCTGCCGACGGAGGGCACGCTCCTGTTCTTCTACCGTCACCCTAGATGGGACGACGACGGGACTGTGATCGAGTCGTCCGCGCCCGAGACACAGGCGGGCGCTTGCGTCGTTTACGTACCGGCAGGCATGCAGACCGCTGAGCGCGAGCCGCCCGAGGGCATCGATCCATATCCCCCCATCCGACTCGCCGCTGATCTCATCGCGACCGGGCCGGACTGGGAACACCCAGCCCTCCGGGCCGCGCTGAACGGTGTCTCCGACGAGGACCGAGCGTTCATGGATGACCCGATGAACAGTGACCCGTTCAGGATGGCCATGGGCGAACTGAACCTGGAGCTCGGCCCACAGCACCGGGTCGGAGGGTACGCAGACCCTATTCAGGGCTCAGTCGAGGTCGACGTCGCACAGGTGCAGCTCGGTGGCCGGGTGGCATACGACGATCCGGCCCTCCAGAAGGAAGCGCAGCGGTGGACGCTGCTCGCCCAGATCGACAGCGACGACAACGCGCGCATGGTCTGGGGTGACCGCGGAGCGTTGTACTGGCTTGTCCGTCGCGATGATCTCGCCGCCGATCGATGGCAGGCGGCATCGTTTACGTGGCAATGCTATTGAGAGCGGATCTCCTCGTCGGGCAGTCGGAGACTGGTAGCCCTTGTGGTGCCCGGCGAGGTGATCTGCGGCGGCATCTCTGAGGAGGGTCGGGGTTCGGGGCGGAGCCTCGAGGTCTTCGTGGTCCTACGGTTCATCTGACGACGCCGAAGACGATGGTGAACGGCCCAGGGAGACGATTAACGTGCAAGCGTTCGAAGTCCTGACGGAGTTTGGCTCGACCGGCCGCGTCGGGCCTCTCCATCGGGGCGCCGCGCTGCGGGAACTCGTCGCCGTCTACGGGATGCCGTGGGACATCGGGCGGATCGACAAGAGCGACCGGTGGCCGCACCTGTACTCCTACGGCGACATCGAATTCGTGGTGTGCCGCTGTCGCTTGGTCGCCTCGATCTCCGTGCAAACCTGGCGTCGGACCCTGGAGCTGCCCGATCCGCTCGGGCCTGGCCGGTTCGTAACACTCCCGGCGCGGGTGACCTACCGGCAACTGCTCGACGCCTTGGCCGCCGTCCACTGCCAGTGGGAACCACTCAGGCCGATCGAGGGTCAGTGCGGTTTGCGGACCCTTCCGCAGCGCATCGAGTTCACGTTCGTCTCGGACGACGGTCCTGAACCCCTGCTCGACAACGCGGGCAGCTGGTGGCACGCCCACGACTGCATCTCCCTGTCCGCTGCCGCTGCAGCCTTCCCCGAGGACTTCCCGCCCGAACAGGCCGACGCCTGACCTCTCGATCCCGAGCGCAACTCAGCCCCTCAATTTCTAGGCCGCCCGTCAAACATGTCCTGGGACGGCCCCGTCAAGCCTGTGGTGGGACTAGGCACAGGCGTCGAGCTTCTTGTCCGTCACTGGTCGCTCCAATGTCAAGCGTCCGGCGCGTCAATGAGCCGGGGGTGGCGGCGAGTGCGCCCGTGTACGCCGCATCCGCTGCGGACCGATGGGCCCGGGCCTGCTGCTGGTTGAATCGGCTGGCGCGGGGGTGCGAGGGGTGGTGAGGTATCGAGGTGACGGGCTGGAGTGAGCGCTGGCGGAGGCGGAAGCAAGTCGCCCGAGCGCTGCCAAGGTTGGAGATTGGCGAGCGATGCTCGGTCGTACGGCCCGATGATCGTGACGTGCTCGTGTCGGCGTCTATCGGACCTGGCGGTGAACTGGTAGCGCTGTGGTCGGCAGGAGAGGATGAGGCAGCGCTGCGGTCGGTCACCACTCAACCGGGCTGGGCGACCTTTCCTGACCCGACTACCGCCCGACCGGTGGCTGCCCGGGTGAGCCGGCAGGCGCCGGATGTGCTCGGCGTCACGCCGTTGGCCGGGTTGGAGCTGGCCCATCCTCTGGTCCAGCCATTGCCGCACGGACGGGTACTAGTGGTCGGCACCCGGTGCCGGTGGCGGACCGACGGCCCGGACCGCAACGCCGTGATCTACGACAGCGACGGGCGGGTCGAGGCCCGCGCGACGCTCGGCGACGGCATCCAAGACGCCTTCACCACCACCTCTGGGGATGTGTGGGTGGGGTACTTCGATGAGGGCGTCTACGGAAACTACGGAGCCACCGTGAGTTCGGGCCACCCAAGTCGGCCGCCGGGTCCGGGTCGTTGCCCTGCCGGCCGCTGCCGTCGAGGTCCTGCGGACCCATCTGGTCGAGTACACCGCAGCCGATGCTGACGCCCTGGTCTTCACCGGCGACAAGGGCGCGATGCTGCGGTCCGGCAACTTCGGCAGGGCGGTGAAGTGGACCCGGACGGTGGCGGCGCTGGGGCTACCCGGCTTTCACTTCCACGACCTGCGGCACACGGGCAACACCCTTGCCGCCGCCTCCGGGGCCAGCACTCGGGAGCTGATGCACCGGATGGGTCACGGGAGTATGCGGGCCGCGTTGATCTACCAGCACGCCACCAACGAGCGGGATCGCGAGATCGCCTCGGCCATGGACCGACGGATCGCCCGACAGGCCCGCCGGAAGGACGGCCAGAGCGGCTAGTGGCCCACGGATGGCCCGCAGGATCAGAGCGGGGGAGCGGCCGACCGGCCCAGGATCGGGGAATACGGCCTCCGACCTGGGCTGGAGGTGTGTGGAGCGGGCGACGGGAATCGAACCCGCGTAATCAGTTTGGAAGACTGAAGCTCTGCCATTGAGCTACGCCCGCATGCGCCCCGGCACTCCGGACGCGCCGACAGCCTACCCGGTCGCCCCGTCCGACGCGCAGAGGCGTCTCCCGCGTCGCTCCCCAAGATCCGCACACTTCACGAACGAGTGGCCTCCCGGCGCGAGGAAGCCACTCTTTCCGTGAAGTTGTGGCCTCCGGCCCGGACGCGCGCCCGACGGCGGCGAGAGACGCCCGTGTCCGGTTCGTGCCGGTTCGGCGTGTTGGATGTCGCCCCGGCGCCTCCGGCGGGTGCCGACGTCATACACTTCTCGTCGCCACGGGGTGTGGCGCAGCTTGGTAGCGCACTCGCTTTGGGAGCGAGGGGCCGTGGGTTCAAATCCCGCCACCCCGACAGTCGTTCGCGAGCCGGCTCGCCCGGAATGCCGCCGTTCTTCCCGTGCGGTACCCGGGCGCTGCCGGAGCGGCACGCCGGCTCGCCTACACTCGATGCGCTGAATCCACGCCCAGACTCAACTGAGATCCGTCAAGGAGTACGCCTGTGAAGAGCACCGTCGAGACTCTGAGCCCGACGCGCGTGCGGCTCGCCATCGAGGTGCCGTTCGTCGAGCTCGAGCCGAGCCTCAAGAAGGCGTACCGGGAGATCGGCCAGCAGGTCCAGGTTCCCGGCTTCCGCCGGGGCAAAGTGCCGTCGGCCGTGATCGACCAGCGGGTGGGCCGGGGCACCGTCCTCAACGAGGCGGTGCAGGAGGCCATCCCGCAGAACATCCTCGCCGCGGTCCGCGAGCACGACCTGAAGACCCTCGGTCGCCCGGAGGTCGAGATCACCGAGTTCAACGATGGTGACTCGCTCAACTTCACCGCCGAGGTCGACGTCCGTCCGGAGATCACCCTCCCGGACCCGGCCACCGTCGAGGTGACCGTCGATGAGCTGCAGATCGACGACAGCGAGATCGACGAGCAGGTCAAGAGCCTGCGCGAGCGGTTCGCCACGCTGAAGACCGTCGAGCGGGCCGCCCAGGAGGGCGACTTCGTCCAGATCGACCTGAACGCCACGGTCGACGGTGAGGACGTGCCGGGCGGTTCGGCGAGCAACATCTCGCACGAGGTCGGCAGCAAGCAGCTCCTGCCGGGCCTGGACGAGGCCGTGGTCGGCATCGCCGCCGGTGAGAGCACCACCTTCACGACCCAGCTGGTGGGCGGCGACTTCGCCGGCCGCGACGCCGAGGTCGCCGTGACCGTCCGCACGGTCAAGGAGAAGGAGCTGCCGGAGCTCGACGACGACTTCGCCCAGATGGCGAGCGAGTTCGACACCATCGAGGAGCTGCGCAACGACCTGCGCGAGCGGGTCGCCCGGGGCAAGCGGGTCGAGCAGATCTACGCCGCCCGGGACAAGGCCCTCGAGCAGATGGTCGCGGCCGCCGAGGTGCCGGCGCCGGACGGTGTCGTCCGCGAGGAGGTCGAGAGCCGCAAGGCGGCGATGGTCGACCAGCTCGAGCGGATCGGCGCCTCGCTGGAGGAGTACCTCGCCGCCGAGGAGAAGACCGAGGAGCAGATCGACGCCGAGCTGAACGAGGCGGCGACCGAGGGCGTCAAGATCCAGCTCCTGCTGGACACCCTGGCCGACGCCGAGGACGTCCAGGTCTCCGACGACGAGTTCGGCCACGAGATCGTCCACCGGGCGCAGCGCGCCGGGATGGCTCCGCAGCAGTACTACGACCAGCTGGTGCGCTCCGGCGCGGCCGCCGCCGTCTTCGGCGACGTCCGTCGCGGCAAGGCGCTGGCCTCGGTGATGGAGAAGATCAAGATCAAGGACACCGCCGGCAACGAGGTCACTCTCGACGCGCTGCGGGCCGAGAGCGAGCAGGCCCACGACCACGACCACGAGCACTGACCGATCCCGGTAGGCCGCCGTCCGCCCGTTGCGGTGGACGGCGGCCGAAACCCTTTTCCGGGTACGCCTGCGGGTCAGCTGCGCTGAGAGCGAACAGTGCCCCGACCGGGAGTCCATGGCCCGGCTGAGCGGTTAATGTCGGGTACGACGGTACGGAGAGCGAAGGGCTGCCATGACCGACATGCACATCCCAGCGAAGCCGCTCCGGGCGATTGAGGCCCGCGGTGGCGACACCATTGGCAACCTCGACGACTCGGTCTACAACCGGTTGCTCAAGGAGCGGATCATCTTCCTGGGCAGCGAGGTGACCGACCAGGTCGCAAACCGCATCTGCGCGCAGCTGCTGCTGCTCGCCGCGGAGGACCCGGACCGCGACATCAACCTCTGGATCAACTCGCCGGGTGGCTCGGTCTACTCCGGCATGGCGATCTACGACACCATGCAGTTCATCGACAATGACGTGTCGACCGTGGCGATGGGCATGGCGGCCTCCATGGGCCAGCTGCTGCTCTGCGCGGGCACCAAGGGCAAGCGTTATGCCCTGCCGCACGCCCGGATCATGATGCACCAGCCGTCCGGCGGCATGGGCGGTACCGCCGCTGACATCGCCATCCAGGCCGAGCAGATGCTCTACACCAAGCGGATGTTCCAGGAGCGGGTCGCGCACCATACCGGCCAGAACGCGGCGCAGATCGAGGCGGACTCGGACCGCGACCGTTGGTTCACCGCCCAGGAGGCCGTGGACTACGGCTTCATCGACAAGGTGATCACCGGAGCCACCCAGGTTCCGGAAGGCGCCGGGACTCTGAGCTGAGGAGCTGACGATGACCGATCTGAGCCTGCCGCCCCAGTTCGCGGCCGTGCACAACCGCTACGTGCTTCCGTCGTTCGTCGAGCGCACGTCGTACGGGGTCAAGGAGTCCAACCCGTACAACAAGCTCTTCGAGGACCGGATCATCTTCCTCGGCGTCCAGGTGGACGACGCGTCCGCCAACGACGTGATGGCCCAGCTGCTGACGCTCGAGGGCACCGACCCGGACCGCGACATCATCATGTACATCAACTCGCCCGGTGGCTCGTTCACCGCCATGACGGCGATCTACGACACCATGCAGTACGTCCGGCCGGACATCTCCACGGTCTGCCTCGGTCAGGCGGCCAGCGCGGCGGCGGTGCTGCTGTCCGCCGGCACCCCGGGCAAGCGGATGGCGCTGCCGAACTCCCGCATCATCATCCACCAGCCGGCCACGGAGGGCGGCTACGGGCAGGGCTCGGACATCGAGATCCAGGCCCGGGAGATCCTGCGGATGCGGACCCAGCTGGAGGACATGCTCTCCCGGCACTGCAACCGGCCGACCGAGCAGGTCCGCAAGGACATCGACCGTGACAAGATCATGACGGCCGAGGAGTCCAAGGAGTACGGGCTGGTCGACACGATTCTGACCAGCCGCAAGAAGGGCCTGCTGGCCGCCAACGCGGCCAGCTGAGCAAGACCGGGTCGGAGGTCGGCCGGGGATCCGTTCCTGGCCGGCCTCTGACACACCCGTTTTGGGGGTCGGAGAAACCACCGCCAGCGGGTAACGTCGGGTCTGTACCGCTCCGCCGGCTGGGATCGGCGGATGGATTCACCACGGACGGACGCCCCGGCGTCCGCAGGTCAGGGCCGGCGCTCCGGCCGACGAGTGCAGGGAGAACGTAGGTGGCACGGATCGGTGACGGCGGCGACCTACTGAAGTGCTCCTTCTGTGGCAAGTCGCAGAAGCAGGTCAAGAAGCTCATCGCGGGCCCCGGGGTCTACATCTGCGACGAGTGCATCGATCTCTGCAACGAGATCATCGAGGAGGAGCTGGCCGAGTCCGGCGAGGTGAAGTGGGAAGAGCTTCCCAAGCCGATGGAGATCTGCCAGTTCCTCGACAACTACGTGGTCGGCCAGGACCAGGCCAAGAAGGCGCTCGCGGTCGCGGTCTACAACCACTACAAGCGGATCCAGGCCGAGGCGGCCGGCGCGCCGGGCTCCGGCAGCGACGCTGTCGAGCTGGCCAAGTCCAACATCATGTTGCTCGGCCCGACGGGGTGCGGCAAGACCCACCTGGCGCAGACCCTGGCGCGGATGCTCAACGTCCCGTTCGCGATCGCCGACGCCACCGCGCTGACCGAGGCGGGCTACGTCGGCGAGGACGTGGAGAACATCCTCCTCAAGCTGATCCAGGCCGCCGACTACGACATCAAGCGCGCCGAGACCGGCATCATCTACATCGACGAGGTCGACAAGATCGCCCGCAAGTCGGAGAACCCGTCGATCACCCGGGACGTCTCCGGCGAGGGCGTCCAGCAGGCGCTGCTCAAGATGCTCGAAGGCACGGTGGCCAACGTGCCGCCGCAGGGCGGCCGGAAACACCCGCACCAGGAGTTCATCCAGATCGACACCACCAACGTGCTGTTCATCTGCGGTGGCGCCTTCGCCGGGCTCGACCAGATCATCGAGGCCCGCACCGGGCAGGGCGGCACCGGCTTCGGCGCCCGCCTCCGGTCCGTCTCCGAGCGGTCGACCGACGACATCTTCAGCCAGGTCATGCCGGAGGACATGCTCAAGTTCGGCCTGATCCCCGAGTTCGTCGGCCGGCTCCCGGTGATCACCAACGTGCGCAGCCTCGACCGCAGCGCCCTGGTCCGGATCCTCACCGAGCCGCGCAACGCGCTCGTCCGGCAATATCAGCGCCTCTTCGAGCTCGATGGCGTGGAGCTGGAGTTCGACCAGCCGGCGCTGGAGGCGATCGCCGACCAGGCCATGCTGCGAGGCACCGGTGCCCGCGGTCTGCGCGCCATCATCGAGGAGGTCCTGCTCTCCACGATGTACGAGGTGCCGAGCAACCCCGACGCCGCCCGGGTGCTGATCACCCGCGAGGTCGTCCTGGAGAACGTCAACCCGACCATCGTGCCCCGGGAGTTCACCGGCCGGCGGGCCCGCCGTGACCGCGAGGAGAAGTCGGCCTGACCGCCGCCGTCTGACAGTCCGGAAGCACGGCCGCCGCGGGTGGCCGTGCTTCCGTCCGTCTGGGATCCCGCTGGCCCCGCCGGCCCCCGTCTGGTACGACCGTCCGATGTTCCCCATCATCCTGGCGGCGGTGTCCGCGGTCGCGTTCGGCACGGCCGACTTCTCCGGGGGCAAGGCGTCCCGTCGCGCCGACCCGGTCGCCGTGACGGTGGTCTCGCAGCTGCTGAGCGTCCCGCTGCTGCTCCTGCTGGTGCTGGTGGTGCCAGGTACCCCGACCGCCGGCGATCTGGCCTGGGGTGCCGCCGCCGGCGTCGCCGGTGCCGCGGGCGTGATGCTGCTCTACCGCGCCCTGGCCGCCGGCATGATGGCCGTCGTCGCGCCGGTCACCGCGATCACCGCGGCGGTGGTGCCGATCGTCGCCGGGTTGCTGACCGCCCGGTCGCCGGGCACCCTCGCGCTCTGCGGGGCGGGACTCGCCGTGGTCGCCATCGCTCTGGTCAGCCTGGGGGAGGGTGGCGCCCGGGGTGCCGTCTCCGCGCGGCTGATCGGGCTGGCCCTGGCGGCCGGCGCGCTCTTCGGGATCTTCTTCGCCCTGCTCGGCCAGGCCGGTCCGGACGCCGGCATGTGGCCCGTCGCGGCGGTACGCCTGAGTTCCATCCTGTTCGGGATCGCCCTCGCCACCGGCACCGGCGTCAGCCTCCGGCTGGGCCCGCGGGTGCTCGGCTGGGCGGCGGCCGCCGGCCTGCTCGACAGCGCCGCGAACGCGTTCTTCCTGGCCGCCGCGGGCCGCGGCCACCTCAGCGTCGTCGCGGCGATCGCGGCGCTCTACCCGGCCAGCACCGTGCTGCTCGCGCTGGCCGTGGACCGGGAGCGGCTGCGCCCGGTGCAGCTGGCCGGCCTCGGCGTCGCCGCGGGGGCCCTGGTGCTCGCCAGCATCTGACGCTGTCCCCGGCGGCCGTCCGCCCGTACCCTGATCTCCATGCGCGTCGCCGTCTGCCAGCTCAACGCCCGCGACGACCGGGCGGCCAACCTGGCCGCCGCGGAGGCATTGCTGGTCCGGGCCGCGGCGGCCGGCGCCGACCTGGCGGTCCTCCCGGAGTACGTCGACTACCTCGGTACCGCCGCCGGGATGCCCGCCGCGGAACCGGTGGACGGCACCGTCGGGACGTTCTTCGCCGGCGTCGCCGAGCGGCTCGGCATCTGGCTCGTCGCCGGTTCCTTCCACGAGGCCGGCCCGGGCCCGGCGCACACCTGGAACACCTCGCTGGTCTTCGACCGCACCGGTGCGCTCGCCGCCGCGTACCGCAAGATCCATCTGTACGACGTGGAGATCCCCGGACGGGTCTCCTACCTCGAGTCCGCGACCGTGGCCGCGGGGGACCAACCGGTCGTGGTCGACGTCGAGGGCCTGCGGGTCGGCCTCTCCATCTGCTACGACCTGCGCTTTCCAGAGCTGTACCGGCAGCTGGCGACGGACGGGGGCGCCCAGCTCCTCGTCGTCCCTGCGGCGTTCATGATGCACACCGGCCGGGACCACTGGGAGGTCCTGCTCCGCGCCCGGGCGATCGAGAACCAGTGCTTCGTCGCCGCCGCGGGGCAGACCGGGGACCACGATCCCGGTCGCACCTGCTTCGGGCGCAGCATGGTGGTCGACCCGTGGGGCACGGTGCTCGGCCAGGTGCCGGACGGCCCCGGGCTGACCGTGGTGGACGTCGACCTCGACCGGTTGCGGGCGATCCGCAGCGAGCTGCCGAGCCTGGCCAACCGTCGGCTCTGAGCGCGGTTGTTACTGCAACAGCACCCCGACCACCGTGAGGCCGACGATCGCCGTGGCGGTCACGAGGAGCGCGGTGGTCATCCGGGACCGGCCGCGCCGGGCCAGGCGGGCGATCGAGAGCAGGACGACGACGAGTACGACCACCGCGATCACCAGCTGCCAGAAGGGCAGCAGGAGTCCGAGCAGCGCCTCGTCGGCGAGCGTGACCGCCGGGGACCGCGACACCTCATCCATGGCAGCCACTCTGGCACGTCGCCGCGTCCGTGGCGTGCCGGACGACGGTGCGATCTCTCGACGAGTTCCGGCCGGGCTACGACAGCCCAGCGACGATCTTTGATTTGCCTTCCGCGGCACCTCCGCGTAACTTTCTCTCTGCACGCGGGAGGCCGGGCAAACCGGCCGAGAACGGGCGCCAGACTCGGGGCGGAAACGCCGACCGAGACTGAGGATCGGGCGGTGCGGGACACTCCGGAACGGGGTTGCGATCGCGAAACCGACCGGATAGAGTTCGAAGGCCGGCAGGAGCCGGGCGGAGAGCCGCGAAGCGGCGATCGGCCGGTCTGCGGCTTCCCACGACAGAAACGACCGCCGGGTACGGCGTGCGTGAGCGTGGACGGACCGAACAAGATTGATCACCTCGGACACGAGGTTGACAACGAAAGTCGGACCGGGTAGGTTCGAGAGGTTGCCCCGGACGGGGTTCTACGATGTAGAGCCTCCGGATGGTGTGTGGTTGTTCTTTGAGAACTCAACAGGGTGCTTGATAAGCCAGTGCCAATATGATTTATACCCCGGACTGGT
>NZ_JBNCLC010000012.1:0-169599 GCF_049844475.1 Micromonospora sp. DT47
AATGGGCCATGATCATCGTCATGACCCGCCGCCTCGCCCGTCACCAACACACCTGAAACCCTTATTTACCAGGCTCTTAGAGATCACGACCGTCACACAGCGGACTTCGAAACAGGCCCTAGGCTTGTTCTTTAACCTGTGCGCTCTTTACGAGCGGTGATGCTCAGGTCACGCTTGACGGTTTTCCCGACGTCGTGGCGGGGTGCTGGCCTGCGGTTGGTGGATCCGGGCGGGCGTCCGGGGCCTGGTCTTGCGGGTTTCGGCGCACCAGCGGGCAGGGCGCTTTTCGCGCGTAGGTTCCGAAACCCTCGACGGACCCGGGCGGGAGTGAGCCGGCCGGGCCACACAATACCTAGCAGTACTATGCACAATACTTCTAGGGTATGGAACGGGGTGAGTTCTCGTGAAGGTCGCCAAGGATCTGGTGGCCGCCTCGGCGACACCGATGGTGCTCGGCATCCTGGCCGAGGGGGAGAGCTACGGCTACGCCATCCTCAGGCGGATCAACGAGCTGTCCGGTGGCGAGCTGGACTGGACCGAGGGGCTGCTCTACCCGTTGCTGCACCGGCTTGAGCGCCTCGGCTATTCGGAGTCGAGCTGGCAGTCGGTAGCCGGCGAGCGGCGGCGCAAGTACTACCGCATCACTGACAAGGGCCTGGCTGAGTTGGCCGAGCAACGCCGCCAGTGGGACACGGTCACCGACGCGCTCAAGGAGATCTGGCTCGGCCTCGGCGACCGCAGGCCGCTGACGGCGATCCCGCTGGGGTGCCGGGCATGACGGCGCGGGAGGGTCAGGAGGAGTTGGAGGCGCAGTTCGGGCAGTGGCGTCAGTACGTACAGCGCCGCCGGGAATTGCAGCCGTCCGACGCCGACGAGCTCGAAGACCATCTCCGCGGTTCCGTCGACGAACTCGTCGCGGTCGGCCTGAGCGCGGATGAAGCGTTCCTGGTCGCGGTCAAGCGGATGGGTAGCCTCGACGAACTGTCCCGCGAGTTCGCGCGTGAGCATTCGGAACGGCTGTGGAAGCAGCTGGTGCTGACCGGCGAGGCCGGCAGCCCGATGGCGGACACGCGGTCGCGGTGGGACCTGTGGGCGATGGTCATCTGCGCGGCGGGCGCGGCGGCGTCCATCAAGGTGCCGGAGCTGTTCGGGTTGAGGTTGGCGGACGACGGCGCGTTCTACGCGCGGAACCTCACCCTGTTCGCCCTGCCCTGGCTGGCGGTCTTCCTGGCCTGGCGCCGACAGGCCCGACGCCCGCTGATCGGGACACTGGTGGCGCTGTTCGGGCTCGGTGCGGTGGCGGCCAACGCCTACCCCCTGGCCGAGGAGTCAAAGTCGCTGGTCCTCACCAGCATCCACCTCCCCATCGCCCTGTGGCTTGTGGTGGGTCTGGCCTACGTTGCCGACGACTGGCGCTCCTCGCGCCGACGCATGGACTTCATCCGCTTCACCGGCGAGTGGCTCATCTACTTCTTCTCATCGCCCTCGGCGGCGGTGTGCTCAGCCTGTTCCTGTTCCACACCTTCAATGCCATCGGGATCATCCCGCAGGAGTTCATCTCGCAGTGGCTCCTTCCCTGCGGCGCCGTGGCCGGGGCTGTCGTGGCCGGGTGGCTGGTCGAGGCCAAGCAGAGCGTGGTCGAAAATATCGCCCCGGTGCTCACGCGGCTATTCACTCCGCTGTTCACGGCCGCACTGCTGGCCTTCCTCGTCGCCGTCGTCTGGACCAGCCATGGCATCAACGTGGAGCGCGAAGCGCTGATCCTGTTCGACCTCCTGCTGGTCGTGGTGCTGGGGCTACTGCTCTACTCGATCTCAGCCCGCGATCCGCTGGCCCCGACCGGCCTGTTCGACAAACTTCAGCTCGCTCTCGTGGTCAGCGCGTTGGCCATCGACGTACTGGTACTGCTCGCGATCACCGGACGCATCACCGACGAGTACGGCACCACACCCAACAGGGCTGCCGCGCTCGGCGAGAACGTCATCCTGCTGGCCAACCTCGCCTACTCGGCGTGGCTGTTGCTGAGGTTCATCCGGCGGCGCACACCGTTCGCGGCGCTCGAACGCTGGCAGACCGGCTACCTACCCGTGTACGCCGTGTGGGCCTGGATCGTGGTCCTCCTCTTCCCTCCGTTGTTCAGCTATGTCTGACCGAGAAGGTCCACCCCATGACGGCGACGTCGACGACCCGCCCATCGGTGTGACAGGCCTGCCGCATCGCTTGCGTGCCAAACACGCGCGTCCGGCCCAATCGTGCGCAGGAAACGCGGATGGTCCTCCGCAGGTGCCGTGCGGCGATCCCCGAACGCTGGATGCGCCGAGCCCACCTCGCCTCGGTGATGTGCACGAACTCCGCCATCACCGGTGATGGTAGCCAGCTGGCGGGTGGCAAAGGGCACGAGTTTCGGGTGTGCCAGGGACCGGGGCGATTGACAACGCACTCATCTCGACAGAGTCGGGCGGTAGCGGCTGGTGGGCGCGCGGTCGGCGGCATGAGCAGTCACGCTGTGCCGTGTCTGCAGACGAGGGGCGAACATCCGCGACACTCAGACCTGCTCGACCTCCCCAACTGCTCGCGGTTTGCCGGGGAGTCAAGCGGGCGAGTGTGCGTTTCGAAGGACGGAGGTCGATCCTTTCCTCAGTCACTACGCCGGGGCTGCCTTGAAAGGAGTTTCCGGGATGGTGTCGTATCAAGGCGTAGCCGTTCGTGGAGCCAGTGTGCGGCGGCCGGCTGGGCCGCCGGACACGAGGAGTCGGGAAAGGCCCTCGTCCGGGACTGAGAGGAGACGACCATGACGGAGTACCTGATCACCTTCAACGATGAGTGGGTGCCCGACCACACGGCGGAGGAGGTGCGCGAGAAGGGCACGGCCGCCCGGGCCGTGATCGAGGAGATGCAGGCCGACGGTGTCCTGATCTTCTCCAACGGCGGCCTCGACCGGTCCACCGCGGTGTGCAGTGTCGAGCCGGTTGACGGCAAGCCCGTCTTCACCGACGGCCCGTACGTCGAGACCAAGGAGCACCTCGGCGGCTTTGCCGTCGTGGACGTGCCCGACGACGCGGCGGCGCGATACTGGGCCGGCAGGCTCGCGACCGTGCTCGACTGGCCGCAGGAGGTGCACCGGTTCCGAGGTCCCGGGCAGGCCCGGCGTAACGGCTCTGGGGAGAAGTGAGCGCGGTGCCCAGGTACCTGCTGTCCGTCTACGGACCGGCCGAGCGCACCGAGTTCGGCACCTACCCCTCCCAGGAGGCCATGCTGCAGGCGTTCGCCGACACCGGTGCCTTCACCGAGAGGCTCCAGAGGGACGGTCACTTCGTCTTCGCCGACGGCCTGGAGCCCGCGACGACCGCCACCACCGTCGACGGGCAGGGCGAGAAGCCGGCCTTCACCGACGGGCCCTACGTGGGGACAAAGGAATACCTCGGCGGCTTCTGGGTCATCGAGGCGGCCGACCTCGACGTGGCCCTGGCGCTTGCCGCCGAGGGGTCGAAAGCGTGCCGCGGCACGGTCGAGGTGCGTCCCTTCCGAACCGAGGAATCCGTCCGAGCGCTGCTGGCGCCGTGACTGGTCCCACCGTCGAGCAGGCGATCACCCGTGTCCACCACGAGGAGTGGGCGCGGGTGGTCGCCGGCCTCGCGCGCCGTTTCGGCGACCTCGACGTCGCCGAGGAAGCGACGGCCGAGGCGTTCGTAGCGGCTGCAGAGCGGTGGCCGCGCGAGGGCGTACCGTCCAATCCCGGCGGTTGGCTCGCCACCACCGCGACCCGCAAGGGGATCGACCGGCTCCGTCGCGAGTCGCAGCGCGACGCCAAGCACCAGGCGGCCCGGATCGTGTACGACGACACCCCTCCTGAGCCGACCGGCCCGGTCGAGGACGACCGGCTCAGACTGGTCTTCACCTGCTGCCACCCTGCGCTCGCGATGGAGGCCCGGGTGGCGCTCACCCTGCGCCTGCTCGGCGGCCTCACCGTCCCCGAGATCGCCCGCGCCTTTCTGGTGCAGAAGACCACGATGGCGCGGCGGATCACTCGCGCCAAGGCAAAGATCAAGGCGGCGCACATTCCCTACCGGGTGCCCTCGGCCGACGACATCCGCGAGCGGCTCGCCGGCGTGCTCGCGGTCGTCTATCTCGTCTTCAACGAGGGCTATCTCGCCGGTGAGGGGGACGACCCGTTGCGCGGCGACCTCACCGACGAGGCGATCCGCCTCGGCCGCCTGCTCCGAGCTCTCCTCCCGGACGACGGCGAGGTGGCCGGTCTGCTTGCCCTGATGCTCCTCACCGACGCCCGGCGGCTGGCGCGCGTGTCCCGCACCGGGGAGCTGGTGACCCTCGACGAGCAGGACCGCGGCGCGTGGGCCCGCACCCTCATCGCCGAGGGCAGGGCCCTGGTCCGCGAGCGGCTCGAGGCGGTGGCGGCCGGCGGTGACCCACCTGGGCGCTACCAGCTGCAGGCCGCGATCAACGCGGTCCACACGGATGCCCCGTCCGCCCGAGACACCGACTGGTCCACGATCGTCGCCCTCTACGGCCAGATGGTGCTGCTCGATCCCTCGCCGATCGTGCGGCTCAATTGGGCGGTCGCGGTCGCCGAGGTCGACGGCCCCGGGGTCGGGCTGGCCGAGGTCGACCGGCTCGGCGAGGTCCTTGACGGCTACCACGCCTTTCACGCCGCGCGCGCCGACCTGCTGCGGCGACTCGGGCGCGGCGGCGAGTCGCGGGCGGCGTACGACCGGGCCATCGGTCTCGCCGGCAACCCCGCGGAGCGGGCCTACCTCACCCGCCGCCGCGACCAGCTCGCCGGCTGACCGACACGTGGAGCCAGCCCGTTCCAGCACCGTTCGCGGCAGAAGCGCGCATCTGACCTTGCGCTCGGATTGCCGGAAGCGGGCACCGCAAGAATCGACGTGCTTCCCTGCGCTGGTCCCGGGCCTGCTCTGCCAATCCAAGAGCTCATATAGTCACGCGGTGAACATGGAGCAGGTCCGGCAGGCATATGCGTCCGTCGCAGAGCTCTACATCGGGCTGTTCGGTACAAGCCAGCAGGTACACGCCGACGACCTCGCCTTCATCGGGCGACATCTGGCGGGCCGACCTGGCACGGTGCTCGATCTGGGCTGCGGGCCTGGCCATATCACCGGCTACCTTCGCTCGCTGGGCGTCGACGCAACGGGAATCGACATGGTCCCCGAGTTCATCGCCCATGCGCAGGCGGCCCACCCGAGCGGTAGGTACCAACTCGGGTCGATAGAAGATCTCGCCGTTGCCAACCACTCCATCGCCGGCATCCTGGCCTGGTACTCGTTGATCCATCTACCGCCGCAAAATCTCGACGGCATGCTCGCGGAGTTCCGGCGAGCAATGGTCCCAGGCGGAACGTTAGTGCTCGGTCTCTTCGACGCTGACGAGGTCGCCGCCTTCGACCACAAAGTCGTGACCGCCTATCGCTGGCCCGTCGACGAGTTCTCCGAGCGACTGACGCGAGCCGGCTTCACGGAAGTCGAGCGCCTGCAGCGACCCAGCGAAGGCAATCATCGGCCGCACGCCGCCATCGCGGCAATCGCAACCGAAGGGTGAGCTGAGTCGGCGAGCCTCCGTGCTCGCTCATCGGCATGTACGTGCGTTCAGGCATGCTGGCCCCCACCCTGGTCGGCGTGGAAGGCCCGCAGGGTACTGACCGGCTCTAGCGACAACGCCCCGCTGCCCCCGCGGGCCGCTCTCGCACGTCCCGCCAACACGGCGCCTTCAGCACGGTGTGCCTACTGAAATGTTGAGTGGGAGAAAGTCCCACCGCTGGACCCATGGCGTCGGACGGAACTGGCTTTCTCATGTGTCGAAGCGATACCCGACGGCGTGATAGGTTCGTCACCGCGCCCGTAGCGACGAAGGAGGTGAGCGCGATGGTGTTCTGTCCGTCCGTGCTCCCGACCCGTCCGGGCGACCGCTGAATCACGGGAGCACACCGCTTCTCCCGTAGAGGATGTTCCCGTGACCGACCTGGTCATCCGCCCGCTGCGCGCGGGCGAGCACACGCTGTTCCAGTCCATGCCCGAGTCGCCCACCGTCGGCATGGCCCTGCTCGGCCGCGACTTCGCCGAGACCATGGCCGCCCGCCAGTACCGTCCCGAGTGGACCTGGGTAGCCCTCGACGGCGACACGGTCATCGCGCGGGCCGCCTGGTGGGGCGGGCCCGACGACAGCGCCCCGGTGGCGCTGGACTGGTTCGATCCCGGCACCGACCCGATGGTGGGTGCGGAGTTGCTCCGCGCCGCCAGTTTCACCGTCGACTACCACCTCATGCTGCCGCCCGACTGGCGCGACGTCCCCGAGACGCACCGCGCGGCCCAGTCGCGCATCACCGCCGCCGGCGCCGCCGGATTCATCCCGGTCCTGGAGCGGCTGCGGTACCGGTGGACGCCGGCCGACGGCCTGCCAGAGCGCCCGGCGCGGCTGACGCACCACCCCGTCTCCGACGACGCGGTACTCCACGACGTGCTGCGCCGCATCCTGACCGGCAGCCTCGACTTCCACCAGCATCAGGCGATCGAGCGGGACGGCGTCGAGGCGGCCCTCGCCGACGACCTGGAGTTCCTGACCTGGCTGCCGAGTCCACGCGACTGGTGGCGCCTGGCTCGCGACACGGCCGGCAACCTCACCGGCATCGTGATACCCGCACGCAACCACGCCTCGCCGATCATCGCCTACGTCGGGGTGCTGCCGGAGGCGCGGGGGCACGGCTACGCGTACGACCTGCTCGCCGAGGGCACCCACATCCTGGTCGAGCAGGGCGCAGAGGTTATCACTGCCGACACCGACCTGACGAACACACCGATGGCCGCCACGTTCGCCCGAGCCGGGTATCCGGTGGCGCAGCGGCGACTCATTCTGAGCCAGCCGGCGTAATCCGGTACGGCATGAGGCTCATGGCCAGCCAGCCGTGGGCCTCATGCCGTTGGCCATGGACGCCTCATCGGCCGGTGATCGACGCGCTACGCCGAAACCTCCGCGTCGATGGCAGCGCCGGGCTCTCCTGGAAGGGCTCGATCACGATCCAGTCGTCGCCCTTCCCGCCGGGGCGGGCGATGGCCCAGCGAACCCATACAAGATCAGCTCACTCAGGCTGCGGCGCGGTCGGCGAGTGGGTGGCGACGCAATGCGGTGTCGGTCAGTGAACGCGGGGGCAAGGGAGCGTTGGGGTTGTACCGGTTGGTCCCGGGCGGCACGATCTCGTCGATCCGGTCGAGGGTCGCATCATCCAGGGTGAGCGCGGCACCCTTGAGTAGATCCTCCAGCTGCTGCATGGTCCGCGGTCCGATGATCGCCGAGGTGACGGCGGGGTGGGCCACAGTGAACGCTACGGCCAGCTGCGGAAGGGTGCAGCCGATGCTTGTCGCGAGTTCGACGAGCTGTTCGACGATGTCGAGCTTGGCGGCGTTTTCCGCGATCGCGGGATCGAATTGCGCCGGCCGGATTGAGGCGCGGCCGGTTGACAGGTCAATGGGCTGGTCCTTGCGGTACTTGCCGGTGAGGAACCCGAAGGCCAGTGGGCTCCAGACCAGTACCCCCATCCCGTAGCGCTGGCAGACGGGCAGGACCGAGGCCTCGATCCCGCGGGCCAGGATCGAATACGGCGGCTGCTCGGTGCGGAAGCGTCCGAGGCCGCGACGCTCGGAGACGTGATGCGCCTCGACGATCTCCTCGGCGGGGAACGTCGAGCAGCCGAAGGCGCGGATCTTCCCCTGGCGCACGAGGTCGCTGAGCACCGAGAGCGTCTCCTCGATGTCGGTCGAGTGGTCGGGGCGGTGGACCTGGTAGAGGTCGATCCAGTCGGTGTTCAGGCGCCTGAGGCTGTCCTCGACCGCCTTGAGGATCCAACGCCGCGAGTTGCCACCGCGGTTGCGGCCCTCGCCCATCTGAAAGTGCACCTTGGTGGCGAGTACGACGTCGTCACGGCGCCCCCGCAGCGCCTTCCCCACGATTTCCTCGGACTCACCCTGTCCGTACATGTCGGCGGTGTCGACGAAGTTGATCCCCTGGTCCAGGGCCGCGTGGAGGATACGGACACAATCGTCGTGGTCGGGGTTGCCGACAGCCTGGAACATCATGGTCCCGAGGCAGTAGACACTCACCTCGATACCGGTTCCGCCGAGGGTGCGATAGCGCATGGTGATGCTCCCTTACTGGTTCAGCCGTGATTACACAGAGCGACAGAAGCGTCGATCACACGGGGCACCCTAGGATCTAGAGTCGGCTCTAGGTCAACCCGCTAGCCTGAACGGTATGGCTGGGGTCACAACAAGTCTGAGCATCGGACAGGTCGCCGAACGCACCGGCTTGAGCGTTCACGCGCTGCGCTTCTACGAGCACGAGGGCCTCTTCGTCAACCCCGTGCGACGCGGGCCTGGTGGGCGTCGCGTCTACAGCCAGGATGACGTGGACTGGCTGACCGTCTGCATCATTCTCCGTGCCTCCGGCATGCCCCTGCCCGCGCTCCGCCGATACGCCGACCTCGTCAGAGAAGGAGCCGGCAACGAAGAAGGACGACTCACGCTCCTGCGCGAGCACCAAGCGCACGTCACCACCCAGATCGGCAGGCTCACCGAGTGCCTGGACCTGATCAGGTTCAAGGTCGGGGTGTATGAGGACCTCCTCGACCAGGACAGCGCCACCGACCACCAATGCCACGCTCCATCCCCTGCGGCAAACGGTGAAGATGCCAATAACAGCGGTCCGCTCATAGAGATGAACGGCCGACGTCGACCGGCCCTGTAAATCTTCAAGAAACCAACGTTTTCTGAAGATCACTTACGCGACCTCGAATCGGCCCCGTGTGCCGTCAAAAACTCCTTCAAGAACCGCGGTGTTCAACAACAGCTTCACCACCGTTTTCTGAGAGCATCCCGGCGTGACGACGATCGACTCCGACCTGCTCGCGCCGGCACCGGCGCACCCGACCGAGATCCGCATCGGCTACGCGCGGGTGTCCACCGGCGGACAGAAGCTCGAGCGGCAACTCGGCGCCCTCACCGCAGCGGGGTGCCGGCGGATCTTCGCGGAGAAGCAGTCCGGCCGCGACACCGACCGGCCGGAGCTGACCGCGTGCCTGGCGTTCCTCGCTCCGGGCGACACCCTGGTGGTGCCGAGCCTGGACCGCCTGTCGCGGTCTCTGGCGGACCTGATCACCACTGTCGGGGAGCTGCGCCGCCGCGACGTCGGGTTCACCTCGCTGCACGAGAACTTGGACACCGCCACCCCGAGCGGGCGGTTGGTGTTCCACGTCTTCGCTGCCCTGGCCGAGTTCAGCCGCGGAACACGTCTACACGAAAACAGGCCACATAGGGGACGCCCAAGTAACGCCGGACGGCGACAGGAGAGTTTGGTCGCAGCCGGGTAAGTGAGGACGCAGTGGCCGGACGGGGCCCGGTATATGGCTTGGAATGCCTCCTCGCTTGGCTCAGGATGAGCGCGTGTCTGATCCCGAGGGTGCGGCTGATGCCGTCGCGACTGACCGCTTGATCCTTCGAAAGCCGAGGCGGGCGGACGTACCGGAGCTGTTCGTGCTGTACGCCGACCCACGAGTGTGGGGGCCCGACCCGCTGAGTCGCCACGATACGATCGAGCAGACCGACAGGATGGTCGATAACTGGTGTGCGGCTTGGCGCCGTGATGGCCTGGGAATGTGGACTGCTTACGGTGCGGACAACACCTTCGTCGGCATTGGGGGCTGCTTCGTCCGCTACGGCGTCGCGTGGAATCTCGGCTTCCGCCTTCTTCCAGGGTTCTGGGGACAGGGCTATGCGCAAGAGATCAGCGCAGCAGCGACGACGGCGGCGCGAGTTCTGCGCGCCGACCTGCCAATGACCGCTTACCTGTTGGAGGGCAACGAACGGTCTCGGCGGGTTGTCGAGCGTACCGGGCTCAGGCTGGCCTGGCGCGGCGCGGACGCGGGGAATCCCGACGCCTCGGCCGTTCGACTGCTCTACAGCGATCGGCAGCTGCCCCAGGAAGCCGTGGCTGCTCTGACCGAGCGCTGAACACGCTGGACATAGCTTGCCCCACTACACATTCCGAAGCAGTATGAGGCAATCGGGAAGCGCACTGTCATCGGCAAAGTCGGACGTTGCGGGAGCGGGGCTGAGCGAGCGCATCGCGGCAGATCCGTGCACCTGATCTTGGTAGGGATGGGCCTGGGTACGTAAGGTTCTCTGTGCTGGTGACCGCGCCGGTCCGCACGTGCGAGCTGCACGCTCACAAATCGGCCGGCGGCCCCGCCGTTCTAACGGTGCGCACCGCCCGCATCGCGGCCGCAGCGGGCACCTGATCCCCGCGGACAGCGGCACCCGAAGACAGCCGGGCGGCGGCGTCAGGTGATGGCCAACAGCACGGCCTGCCCGTTCACGGCTGCGGCGTGGTAGAACCGGCGCAGTTCGGTGAAGTTCGGCGCAAGGTAGCCGTCGAACTCCTCGGTGCCGTTGGCCCAGATGCCCGGGTAGATATCGGTGGCTGCCATGGCTTCCGGGTCGAAGCGAGCGCGCAGCGTCTCCACATCCAGCGCATCCAGCGCGGTGGCGATCGCGCATACGGTGTCCGGGTCGAGCAGCCGGGCCGGACCGTAGCCACCATCCTGACCGATCTCGTCGCCGCCGAGGATTGCCGCGCCGGCACCCTCGCCGATTTTCCAGGCAGTGCCGGTGAGCAGGTAGTGGATGCCGTGCCACGACTTGTCCAGGTCCAGCTCGGGTTCGGGCATCTCGGCCTCATCGTCGTCGAGGTCGCCGTACAGCAGCGTGTCGACCGCCGTCGGGTCGGCGAGCACCGCTGCCAACTCCTCGGCCGACAACCGGCGCCCGATCAACACCATACCCACGGACGGCCCGATCTCTATCCGTCGGCGTGCTGTCACGCCGGTCAGCGGCCCCTACGGGCGGCACGGTACAGCAACCCCGATCTGCTCTCCAGAGGATCAGCGAACCCCCACGGCGACCTCACTCTTAGCCAACACGACTACCCGGCGTGACCGCGTCGGCTGAGCGCCGCGTGCACAATCGGCGGCATGAGCACTAGCGGGCGGTCTTGCCGGGGCTTGCCCGCACCGTCGCCCGCCATCAGGCCAGCACCCAACGGTCGACCAGCGCGATGACCTGCGCCTGGTGCGTGGTGACAACCCCGAGGTCGGGGAAGTCGATGACGGCGCGATCGGGTGCCAGCCACGTCATCAGCCCGGAGGGATCCTCGAAGACGAAGCCGGCGGTGTCCGCGCGGACCTTCGCTCCTCGATGGAAAATCAGCTGCAGCCGCCCACGAGGTTGCAGGCGGAACGTGACCCGGTCCTGCCCGCCGTAGCAGAAGCTCGGAGCGTTCCACTTCACATGTTCAGTGATGGCCAGGTCGGAGGCCAGGATCGCGGCTCTGAGCTGCAGTACGCCCTCCTTGAGGGGGTGCTGCAGGTCGGTCAAGTACTGCTCGACGTCTGCTGACGGGGTGCCCATGCAGTCCTCCTCAACCACGGATCCATCGACTGGCGTTCCCGCTCCTACCTCGCTGAGGTGACGGGAGCGGCGTACCCCGTACTAGACCACGAGCCACCGACGGGACTGCTCGGTGCCGAAGGGCGGCACGCCGAGGGCGGGCGGGTCCCACGCCTCCGCGGATCACGGCTTCGTCACCCAGGGGAACCGCACGCTCTTCGGCATGACAGGACGTTTCGCAGCGGCCAACCTGCCGCCCCTAGCGAGTAATTCCTAAGTCGGTCCGGGGCTGCGAACGCAGCGAAGGGTGTTGATGATCCGTTTGTGACGACAGACATCGACACCCTTCTCACCGCACTGTACGTGAAGATCGACGACTGGCTGGGGCGGTCCCGCAGGTCCGGTCGGCCACCGAAGCTGTCAGATGCCGAGCTGCTGACCCTCGCGGTGGCCCAGGTGCTGCTCGGGATCCGGTCCGAGGCCCGCTGGCTGCGGTTCGTCCCCGCGCATCTGCCCGGAGCGTTTCCCTATCTGTCGGGCCAGTCGGGCTACAACAAGCGCCTACGAGCCGCCTTGCCGCTACTGAAGCGGGCGATCCGAGCGGTGGCGGAGGACACCGACCTGTGGACCGACTCGGCCTGGGTGGTCGACTCCACCCCGGTCGAGTGCGGCCGGTCCCGGCCCACCGCGCGCCGCTCACGGTTAGCGTGGTGGGCCAGCTACGGCTACTGCCCGTCCCACTCGCGCTGGTTCTGGGGCCTGCGGCTATACCTGATCTGCACCCCGGCCGGCCTGCCGGTCGCCTGGGCCCTGGCCAACCCCAAGATCGACGAACGGCAGGTGTTGACCGCAGTCCTCGAACACGACCCGGACCTTTGGCCGGACGCCCAGGCCTGTTGATCATCGCGGACAAGGGCTACGTGTCCGGTGAGCTGGACCGCTGGCTGGCCGAGCGTGGGGTGCGGCTGCCGCGACCCTCCTACCGCAACCGCACCCCACGCCCCGACGAGCATCTGCTCAAACCGATCCGGCAACTCATCGAATCGGTCAATGACACGCTCAAGGGCCAACTTGACCTCGAGCTACACGGCGACCGCAGCATCGAAGGCGTCGCCGCCCGCGTCGCGCAACGCCAAGGGTGAGGTGCCTCTGGCGGTGGGGATCCGCACCCGGCGCCCGTCGAGGGTGAACGTGCCGTGATACCAGCGCAGGCACCAACCCACGCCGGCGACGCGGGAACCGCGCCGACAGGTCACCTGCTTTGCGGCGCTTCGCCGCCGCGAACCACGCCTCCGAAAACCGGCGCAACACCGACCGCGCACCCGTGGAGCCCAACTCGGCGAACGTACCCGGCCCCGACGCCGCCAACTCCCCGCACAACCGCTGATAACCGACCAAAGGCGCGTCCCCACGGCGGCGCCGCCACGCGTTGACCTCCAGCACGCCCACGCGTCACCAGCGGAGCGCAGCAGTCCCATGCACCGCCGCCGCTGCCCCGGTGTCACCCGCAGACCGACACGCGCGGTGCGATGCACCACCTGCGGCGCGGACGGATCCCGACGACGAGGCACGAACCCAAGCCAACACCACCCGTACGACAATTCCCAGGGGCGACAACCCGGCGAACGTTAGTGGACACCGCACTAGCTGGATCGGGATGGGTTCGTCGAGGTGGGACAGTGCATGGTCGGCGATGTCCACGACTTCGAAGGTCGCGTCATCACGTCGAACGGCGATGTCGAGGACCCGGGCGACTGTAGTCGCCCTTGCGGCCCGGGCGGGTGCTGCCAACGATGATCGCCACCCATGGCGGCGTGTGGCCGCCCGGTTATGGTGGCCCAAACCCATGGCGGACTGCCGCGTCGGTGGTGGCCGGAGCGCCGGCGCCGATCGCACAGGGCTCATTGCGTCCCGACGTCGTATGCGGTGCCATCGGCGATGGCCCGGAGTTTTTCGGGGTTGGCCACGTTGTGGATGGCGGTAATGCGGCCGTCGGTGTCGAAATCGAAGGTGACCGTGGCGATCACGCGGCCCACTGCGCTGAACACCATCCCGAGCCCGCCGTTGATCTCGACGAGTTCGGCGTTCATGTCGGCGGGCTCGACGCCCTGGTAGGTGACGGTGCCGATGGCTGCGAACCAGGCGGCCACGGTGGGCGCACCCACGACCGGACGTATGGCCTGGCGGACCTTGCCGCCGCCGTCCGTCCAGAGCGTGACGTCCGGGGAGAGCAACTCCATCAGGGCGTTGATGTCGCCACCGATCGCAGCGGCGAAGAACCGCTCGGTGACCTCGCGGTGCCGCGACCGGTCCGCGGTGAAGCGCGGCCGCCGGGCCCGCACATGCTCACGGGCACGATGCGCGGCCTGCCGCACCGCGGCTTCTGAACGCTCTACCGCCTCCGCGATTTCGGCATGGCTGAAGCCGAACACCTCCTTCAGCACGAACACCGCACGCTCCAGCGGGCTCAGCGTCTCCAGCACCATAAGCATCGCCATCGACACCGACTCAGCGTCCATGACCGCCTCGGCGGCGTCGCCGCTGGTAAGAATGGGCTCCGGAAGCCACGGCCCCACATACATTTCACGCTTGTGCCGGGTCGAGCGCAGGCGTTCCAGCGCCAGATTTGACACGATCCGCGCCAGGTACGCCTTGGGGTCGGCCACCTGCGCCCGGTCGGAGGCCGACCACTTGATCCAGGCGTCCTGGACCGCATCCTCGGCATCGGCCGCGGTGCCGAGGATGCGGTACGCCACCGAGAACAGCAGATTGCGATGCTGGTTGAACACCTGCTGGTCGAGGTCGGGAGGCGGGTGGGTCACCGCGCCTCCCGGACCCTGGTGAAGCGACCGCCGCGGGGCCAGAACACGCCCGAGGCGGGCATCTTCTTCATGCGGCCGTACGTCGGCCAGGGCGAAGCAGTCACCGTCTCCTTGTACCGGACCGCCAGGCGGCCGGTCAGACACATCCGCCGAGGACTGTCGTCCGGGTGGGTGAATTGCACCACCGCGTCGTGCCGGCCGAGGCTCACGACCGTGTGGTAGTAGCCGAAGCGGAACGGCTTGGGCTGCTTGCCCTTCAACGCACGTACGATCGACACCGCGGCGTGCACACCGGTCGGCATACCACTCTGGCAGGTGCCGTGCATGACGCCGTAGCCCTGGCGGATCGCGGCCGCGTCGCCCACGGCGTACACCTGCGGATGCGACACCGACCGCAGCGCGGCGTCGGTGACGATGCGGCCGCGCTCGTCGACAGTGAATCCGGCGGCAGCCGCCAGCGGCGACACCCGCGTGCCGCTCGTCCACAAGAACACGTCGGCGGCGATGCTCTCCCCGCCCGCCAGCTCGACCGCATCGGGCAGCACCTTCACCACCTCGACCCCGCTGCGCACCTGGACGCCCAAGCGCTCCAGCGCGGACTGCAGGTACGCCTTGGCTTTCGGGTTCATGGCCGCACCGGGTTCACCCCGGCCGAGCAACACGACGTTCAGCTCGGGGTGCCGCTCGGCGATCTCCGCGGCCGACTCGATACCGGTCAACCCGCTGCCACCGACCACCACCGTGCCGCCATCCCGCCGCGCCAGCCGATCGGCCAGGAACTTGGCGTCCTGGGCGCTGTTCAGGGTGTACGCGTAGTCCTCGACACCCGGCACCGCCGCCGTGTCGGCCAGGCTGCCCAGCCCATACACCAGCGTGTCGTAGTGCAGGACCCGGTTGTCGTCGATCCGCACGATCTTCGCGTCCGCGTCCACCGCCGTCACCCAGCCGCGCACGAACCGCGCACCCGTACCCTCCAGCAGCTGCGGGACGCTCAGCTCGGCGACCTGCTGCCCGGTAGCCGTCATGTGCAGCCGCAGCCGCTCGGTGAACCGCTCCTGCGCATTCACCAGGGTCACCTGCACATCTTTGCGCCCCTTGACCCGAGCCGCGAGCTGCATCGCGGCGGACATACCCGCGTAACCCGCACCCAGGATCACCACGCGGTGTGTGGCCGCCACACCGGCTTCATGCTGTGCACTCATCGTTTCGCCTTCCTCCACACGTTGCTGACGACCACGAGATGCAAGCTGCCCGACCGCCCGTGACATGACGTCCATGTGATGCGCGACACAGTCGACGGTAGTGGTTGCGATCGCGCAGGCAGGTCGAGCACCTCGCGCCCGCTGGACAGGCCGAGCGGGCCGGTGGGTTCGTCCGCGAAGATCACTTCCGAGCGGCCGCGAGGACCCGCGCCAGCGCGACCCGCTGGCGTCGGCCGCGAGAGAGCTGGCCCGGCCGGTCGTTCTTTCGCCCGGCGAGGCCGACCCGCGCGATGTTTGCATGGGTACGTCTCCGTGTGCGTTGCGCTTCGCCTCGATACGTAGCCAACTTCTGTCGATCGTGTTGCCGCGTTCTAGGGGTAGCGGCGCGAGCGTGAGCGCGAACCCTTCTATTTATCGTGCTGTCTGCGCACCATCTCGGTGATCCAGATGGGCGCGAACGGAGACGTGCAGTTCGGGGGAGTCGGGTAGTCCTTGAGCACCTCCAGGCGCTCACCGATGTCGACTGCGCGGGCGCGGTGCTCGGCGTGCTCGATCCCGATCTGAGCCAGGCAGTGGTTCATCGCCCACTGCAGGCGATCCGGGGCATCTCTCATCGCCGCCTCGATGACGTCGAGCAGTCCTGCGAGGTCGAGGCCCTCGGGCTTCTTCGCCACGCGTTCGGTGGTCAGCGCCCAGCCGGCACTCGCGACCACTGGATCCGGATCGGCGGACCAGGTCATGCGCAGCTCTTCGGAGTGCGGGTTCTTCTTGACCACGTAGTTCACGAGCCAGTCGTGCACCTTGGGGGTGCGCGCCTCGCGCAACATGACGTCCAACTCGTCACGCTCGAACGCTTTCGGGCGGCAGATCAAGATCGCCAGCAGTCTCGCCGCAGTGTCATCCGTCTCCCAGAGCTGGCGCGCGAGTTCCTGCTGCGTCTTCAGCCGCTTCGCGATCGCGCGCAGTTTGCTGAGGTTCACACCGTGATCGTCACCGTGTTTCTCGTTCACCTCGCGTGTCTTCGGGTCCTCGATCGCGGCCAGCTCGGCCATCACCTCGGCCACCGCCGTCTCGGCCACCTCAGCCTCCTGCCCATCACGTGTGAGATTCAGCCTACGAGGAAGCACGGTCAACCAGGTGATCAGCAAGCGCATAGTCAAGGCCCCTATCCGCTATTCGGCAAAGTCGGACGTTGCGGGAGCGGGGCTGAGCGAGCGCATCGCGGCAAAGGAGTACGCGTGATCTTGGCCTGAACTCAGTTCAGAGGTGCCGTGGGCGCACCGCGATTCGACGGAACGATGTGGCGAGGCCGGACCGGTAGGCGATGTCCGCGACGGCCTCATCCAGGCGACACTCGATCATCACGCGAGATACACGGACTACGCACTACATAAACTGCGCAAACCGGGAATAGGTGCGAGGCCGTCGATCAGCCGGGACAGGCCGGCGAGGCAGAGGGCGGAGGCGACCTCGCCGGCTAGCGTGTCGAGGACGCGGCCGCCGTGGGACGTGCATCGTCAGACGCCGACGGCCTGTCCACGGCCGATCCGCCGCGCCGCGACCCGTCCGGGCAGATCGGCGGCCGACGGAGCTCTTCCGGGACTCAGCGGCTCAAGGTGGTCTCCCGCTCCACACGCGACAGCTTCTCGGGATTGCGCACGAAGTAGAGCCCGGTGACGAAGCCGCCCTCGACCCGCGCCGCCACGACAGCGTCGATCTCTGCGTTGAGCCGCATGATCAGAGCCGGGCAGCCATTGACCTGCACTGGCTCGAGCGACGTCTGGGCGCCGACGATGTTCCAGCGGGCGGCCAGCAAGCGAGCGACCTTGTCAGCCCCCACGATGGGCCGCGGCACGGCCTTCTTGAGTCCGCCACCGTCGCTCAAGGCGACGACGTCCGGGGCGAGGAGGTCGAGCAGGCCCTGCATGTCGCCCGTTTCGACCGCCCGTTGGAAGGCCTCGAGCGCAGCTCGGGTCTCGGCCGGGGAGACGACGTCGCGCGGTCGACGTGCGGCGACGTGTGCCCGCGCACGGTGGGCGATCTGGCGGACCGCGGCCGGGCTCTTGTCGACGGCTTCCGCGATCTCGTCGTACCCCAGATCGAACACCTCGCGCAGCACGAACACCGCCCGCTCGGTCGGCCCGAGCGTCTCCAGTACCAGCAGCATCGCCATCGAAACGCTGTCGGCGAGCTCGACATCCTCGGCCACGTCGGGCGCGGTCAGCAGCGGCTCGGGCAGCCAGGGGCCGAGGTAGGACTCCTTGCGCCGGCTGAGTGTACGCAGCCGGGTGAGCGCCTGCCGAGTGGTGATCCTGACCAGGTACGCACGCGGATCCCGCACCGCGTCGAATTCGACGTCCGCCCACCGCAGCCAGGTCTCCTGGAGGACGTCCTCCGCGTCCGCCGCCGAGCCGAGCATCTCGTAGGCGACCGTGAAGAGCAGGTTGCGGTGGGCGACGAACACCTCAGTGGCAGGGCCCGGCCCGTCGTCCTCGCTCACGTGTGGCTCCTGTCTCGTTGGGTGGCCTGTCCCAACCACAAGACGCCGGGCCCCACCGATTTGCGACAGCGCCGGTTCGTGGCGCACGTCACGCGGCTCTGCTGTCACAAGCGTCGCGTCGTCGGCATCTCATGGCCGAACGGTAAGCCCGAAGCGGTTTGGGACCCCAGCGCCACTCGCGCTTCAAGACGAGAGTCGCCTAAAACTTCAGGGAGAAACCCGCATGAACCTCACTTTATGGATCGTTGCCGGACTGCTCGCCGCCGCCTACCTGTTCAGCGGTGGCGGCAAGCTGATCATGCCGAAGGAGAAGATGGCCACCTTTGGGCCTAGTGCGAAATGGGTCGAAGACTTCAGTCCCGGCACCGTGAAGGCCATCGGAGCCCTCGAGGTCCTGGCCGCAGTGGGTCTGATTCTGCCCGCCGCGCTCGACATCGCGCCGGTTCTGGTGCCGCTGGCTGCCCTCGGTCTGGTGATCATCATGGTTGGTGCGGCGATCACCCGCATACGGCGTCACGAGTTCACGTTCATGGTGGTGGACCTGGTCTATCTCGCCCTGGCCGGCTTCGTGGCGTGGGGCCGCTTCGGCCCCGAGTCCTTCATCGGCTGACTGGGTGCGGCGTCTGGCTCCGCCCCGAAGGGCGCGCCTCGCCGGGGCTCTTCGACGCCCATGCCACCGCAGCGACCCGGTCGAGTACTTCGCGTTCTGCGAGCGCACCGCCGGGCGACTTCGCTACACGTCCTCGCAAGGGCACCGGCATCGCCGAACCCGACGGACGCCCTGTCGCACCCGAACCACCGACCGCACCCAACGGCCCAGGGCGCGCACCCCGCCGCCCTGGGCCGTTCCACGTCATCCCATCCTCACAGTCAGCGATTGTGAGGATCTCGCCCTCGCTCGGCGCCTGGTAATCGACCGGCTGCTGTCAGGCTGCCCTACGAACAGCGCGCCGCTGAAGGAATCCCCAACATGGCCGAGCGCATGGACCGCGCTCCCGACTGGATGGCCACGGAGGACGCGGGTCGATCGCGGCGCCGCAGCAGAGTGACCACTTCGGTCTTCGCTGGGAGGTCAAGGGCCATGAGATCGTCGCATCGTTGCGGAAGACCGCAGGTAGGGGCCGATGCTGTTGAGTACAGTTCAATGCGGTTGAGCGCCGTTGAGCGCACCCCCGCTGCTCCCACCCTGCTCCCCCGGACATTCCAATGCGATCGCCGTCTTCGAATCGGGACGGCTGGGCCTATCGGAGCGTCCGCCTCGACCTGGCGCCCGGTCGCTCGTCTGAAAGGGACGCCTGTGGGGACAGTCGGAGCTGTCGGACGCCGTCGGCAGCGAGCCGGCCGTTGTCGCCATTGTCCGCATGATCGCGATGCCCGCCAGATCGCGGGCCGGCCGGTCGTCCGCCCGATCCTGTCGTACCCGCCAGTACGCTCGACGCCGCTCGGCCTGGCGCTGGGAACAAGCACGTCGCCGGCGAGGTCAGGTGGGTGCGGGCTGCCCGTCGGCCCGTTGGTGGCTCTTCGTCTCCGCCTTGGGCTGCGCCGGCTTCCGGTTGGCGTGAGGCTCGGGCCGAACGACCGTCGCGATCATCTGCCGTCTATGCGACGGTCGAGGTCCGTCCAGCGCGGGGGCGCGGGGGCTGGACGATCCAGCGGTGAGGAGAGTGGCACACCGTGGTGTCTCGAACAGTCAGACGGGCGCTGGCCGCAACGGCGGCGGCAACCCTGGTGGGATCGCTGACGCTGGCCAACCCGGCTCAAGCCGATCCCAACAACAATTCCGTCAAGAAGCTCACGAAGGCGGTGACCCTGCAGGGGGTGCTCCGCCACCTCGACGCGTTCCAGTCGATCGCCGACGCCAACGGCGGCAACCGCGGTTCCGGCCTGCCGGGGTACGACGCGAGCGCCGACTACGTCGCAGGGCTGGTGGAGGACGCCGGCTACAAGGTGACCCGCCAGCCGTTCGATTTCAACTTCTTCGAGGAGTTCGGGTCGACCTTCACCCGGGTGGCCCCGCCGCCGGTGACCAATTTCGTGGACGGCACCCACTACGACCTGATGGACTACTCCGGCGCCGGCGACGTGACGGGTCTTGTCGTACCGGTCGACCTCAACCTCACCCCGCCGCGCGCGTCCACGTCGGGATGCGAGGCATCGGACTTCGCTGCGGCCGTGGCCGGCAAGATCGCACTCCTGCAGCGCGGCACCTGCCCGTTTGGGCAGAAGGTGGCCAACGCCGAGGCCGCCGGCGCGATCGGCGCGATCGTCATGAACCAGGGCAATGGCGACCCGGTCGCCAACGCCGACCGCTACGAGCTGTTCGGCGGCACGCTCGGCGCGCCGGTGGGCATCCCCGCGGTGTCGGTCTCCTACTACCTCGGGGAGCAGTTCGCCAACACGCCGGGCCTCACTGTGCGGATCACCGCCGACACGACCTCCGAGGTTCGGTCGACGGAGAACATCATCGCGGAGACCAACCACGGCCGCGGCGACAACGTGGTGATGGCCGGAGCGCACCTGGACTCTGAGCCGGACACCGCGGGCATCAACGACAACGGCAGCGGCAGCGCCGCGCTCCTCGAGGTCGCCCTGCAGATGGCAGAGGTCAAGCCCAACAACCAGGTCCGGTTCGCGTGGTGGGGCGCCGAGGAGTCCAACCTGGTCGGGTCGACGTTCTACGTCAACAGCCTCAGCGAGGAGCAGCTCACGGACATCGGGCTCTACCTCAACTTCGACATGGTCGGCTCGCCTAACTACGTGTTCGGCGTCTACGACGGCGACGATTCCGCACAGGACGGCTCCGGCCCCGGCCCCGCCGGCTCCGCGCAGGTCGAGGACGTGTTCGAGGAGTTCTTCGCCAGCCGCGGGCTGCCCACCAACGCGGCCGACTTCACCGGCCGCTCCGACTACGGCCCGTTCATCGGCGTCGGCATCCCGGCCGGTGGGCTGTTCACCGGCGCCGAGGGGCTCAAGACCGCCGAGGACGTCGCCAAGTACGGCGGGGTGCAAGGTGCCCAGTACGACCCCTGCTACCACGATCCGTGCGACAGCCTGAACCCGGTCGCAGACGGCGGCAACGCCGCCCTCTACGCCCAACTCGACGCGCAGTACGACCTCTACGGCAACGTCAACACATTCGCGCTCGACGTCAACGCCGACGCCGTCGCCACCGCGGTGATCACGTTCGCGTACGACACGGAGGCCGTGAACGGCGTGCCGCGCTCGCCCGGTAAGTCGCACGGCGCCGGCAAGAGCGAGGACGCCCACGGCAACGCCCTCCTCTAAGCGGGCAGCGGCGAGCCCGGGCCAGTTTGCGATGGCCCGGGCTCGTCTCTGTCGCGGCCGCAACCGCTCTGCCCTCTGGCGCCGCGCCCGGCGCCGGTGAAGCCTGACTTGGACCCCAAGTCTGACCGCTTGCCGGCGTGCACGCCGGCACAGACCATGGATGGCCTTGACCCGTTACGTTGAGGCCAAGGGATCCGATTTCAGCCGTCGCTGAAATCGGCGATAATCGCGCAGCCACGCCGGCTTCCCATATGAACAGCCCCGCCGCGGTTCTCATCGCCACTGCGGGTGGCGCACCCACCCGAAGTGGCGGTCCTCGGTGTCGGAGAACGACGGGCGACAACGGTCCACGTGGCGGTGGCATAGCGGGAACCGTGATGCGGCAACGCCCGTCATAGCGCTGACGGCAACCCAGGTGACGGCTCGGGAGGGTGCTCGGTGCGACGCATGCTTGTCATCGCGATTGTCGCCGGATTGCTCGCGGGCACTGCGGCGAGCACCGCGGGCTGCGCCCGCAACACCCTAGCCAGCCCCACGCTGGCCGGAGGAGCGCCGGTCGGAGCAGCGCCGGCTGGAGATTGGTCGACCGGGGTGAAGGAGGCCGAAGTCTACGTACAGGTACTGCGCAGATACCTCAGCACGCCCGCCGACAACTCCTTCCCCGGCCAAACCTTTAAGACGATCTACGTGCTCGACCAGGCCTATCTGGACGCTGGAAAACCTCTCGGAAGCCAGGAGCGAGGCACTCCCATAGCGTCGAACACCCAACACCACATCACGGCCGCACTGGCGGGGGTGGGACGCGTGGCGTTCATCGCCGACCGGGAAACCGCGATCGAGAAGAAGGACGGCTGCCCGCAAGTCAGGGACGGCGGCATCTTGATCACCCTCGGCACGGCGATGGGCGACGACCATGAGGTGCAGGTCGCCATCAACGGCTTTGTCGCCTGCCTCGGCGCCACCTGGCTGACCTATGTTGTGCAGAACCAACGTGGCACCGGATGGCGGGTGACGGGCACGACCGGTCCGCATGCGATCTCGTGACCCAGTTGTAGGACCGCGTCCGCGGAGGCTTGCGACTTTGCACCGCCTGCGCGCCTGCACTTGGCTGTTCTTGCAGGGGCAAGCCGATGTCTGCCCCTCCCGGAGCCTTCGCCGCAAGACGCCGGCCCACCGGCCTCTCGTCTTCGTCAGGCCAGATGCCGGGCCGTGTCTGTCGGCGACAGCGTGGTGGGAGATGTCGGTGACTTCCCCCGGAGCAGATCTCGCAGGCCGAGACCTGCTGCGCGCCGCCGTGAACGACCACGAAGCAAAGCTACGCAACCCGACGCTGGACCACGTCTCGATCTTCTCCTCGGCCGACGATGTCAGCATCAGCAGGAATCTCCCCGGAGCCAGCCGGGGCGAGAGGATGCTCGACGCGTAGGCCGCTGTTCCGATCATCCGCGTCGGCATCGGCAAGCCACACGATCTGACCACGAGCGTCACTTCGGTGATCCGCCGGATAGCGGGCGCAAGCTGATGCGACAGCCAAGCTCACCTCCGATGCTGCTCCTCGCGGCACCAGCGAGGCGGGAAAATCGAGCGCGGGCGAGTACCTGGCCGCGCTGGGCGCCCGTCGCGTCAAGATCAGGACGATCCTTGTGCGACTCACATCAGGACGTAGGGCCTACCACGAGGGCGTCGAAACCCGGGAAGACTTCGAGTACGACGAGTTCATCTCGAAACTCCTCGAACTGTCCGACGGCGGCGAGGCGCCGCTAGGGACTCGAACCTGCGGCCTCAGGATTATGAGGAACCTCGTACCCGGCGGCATCGGCTCCAGCGCCATTGAGGTGGTATCGGACGTTTCCCTCTGCAGCGCCTGACCCGGCGACCTTCCCGGCTCGGCCGGCGACGGCTGCGGCAGCCTCTCGTACGATGATCAAACGGACAAAAGGCCACAAGTGGCCTCCGGCCGGGTGGTCTGATTTGTCACACTCCTAAAACTGGACTCCTTCCAGATTGGGCACGAAGCTGGGGCCATGGCCGAGGCGATGCAGCACAGGGACCCGCGAGCGTTGCTGCGCTCCGCGGGGCTGCGCGTGACGAGCCAGCGGGTCGCCGTCCTGGAGGAACTGGCGGCCCACCCGCACTCGACCGCCGATGCCGTCGCCGCTCGGGTGCGCGCTGCGCTCGGCTCGGTCTCGAAGCAGGCCGTCTACGACGTGCTGTGGGCGTTGGACGCCGCAGGCCTGGTCCGGCGGATCGAACCGGCCGGTTCACCCGCCGTGTTCGAGACCCGCGCCGGAGACAACCACCATCACCTGGTCTGCCGCTCGTGCGGGGTCATCGCCGACATCGACTGCGCGGTGCAAGCCGCGCCCTGTTTGAGCCCCCCCGATCACCTCGGCTTCGTCGTCGACGAGGCCGAGATCATTTTCTGGGGACTATGCCCCACCTGCCGCATCACTCGAGAAACCAACGACGCAACTCTGGAGCGCAAGCATGGCTGAGTTGAACCCAGGCCCGATCACCACGAACAACCACGGCATCCCGGCCGGCAGCGACAACCAATCGCTGACCCAGGGGCCGCAGGGTCCCGTCCTGCTGCACGACCACTACCTCATCGAGAAGCTGGCGCAGTTCAACCGTGAGCGGGTGCCGGAGCGGGTGGTGCACGCCAAGGGCTCGGGCGCGTTCGGCGTGCTGGAGATCACCGAGGACATCAGCCGCTACACCCACGCCGAGTTCCTGCAGAAGGGCAAGAAGACCGAGGTCCTCGCCCGCTTCTCGACCGTCGCCGGCGAGCAGGGCAGCCCGGACACGTGGCGTGACCCGCGTGGCTTCGCGCTGAAGTTCTACACCGAGGACGGCAACTACGACCTCGTCGGCAACAACACCCCCGTCTTCTTCATCCAGGACCCGATCAAGTTCCCCGACTTCATCCGGTCGCAGAAGCGGCTGCCGGATTCGGGCCTGCGCGACCACAACATGCAGTGGGACTTCTGGACCCTGCGGCCGGAGACCGCGCACCAGGTCACCTGGCTGATGGGCGACCGCGGCATCCCCAAGTCGTTCCGGCACATGGACGGATTCGGCTCGCACACCTACCTGTGGGTCAACGCCGAGGGTGAGCGCTTCTGGGTCAAGTACCACTTCAAGACCAACCAGGGCATCGAGTTCCTGACCCAGGCCGAGGCCGACGAGCTGGCCGGTTCGGCGCCGGACCACCACCGGCAGGACCTGTTCGGCGCCATCGCAAATGGCGACTTCCCGTCCTGGTCGCTCGAGGTCCAGATCATGCCCTACGCGGACGCCGAAAATTACCGGTTCAACCCGTTCGATCTGACCAAGGTCTGGTCGCAGAAGGACTACCCGCGGATCAAGGTCGGCACCATGACGCTGAACCGCAACCCGCGCAACTTCCACTCCGAGATCGAGCTCGCCGCGTTCGCGCCGTCGAACCTGGTTCCCGGCATCGAAGCCTCGCCGGACAAGATGCTGCTGGGCCGGGTCTTCAGCTACGCCGACGCCCACCGGTACCGGATCGGCACCAACTACGCCGAGCTGCCGGTGAACGCCCCGAAGAGCCAGCTGAGCTCCTACTCCAAGGAGGGGGCGATGCGGCACCACTACAACTCCCCGGACACCCCGGTCTACGCTCCCAACTCATTCGGCGGCCCGCACGCCGACGAGGAGCGCTACGGCAACCCGGCCGGCTGGGATACCTCGGGTGACCAGATCCGGTCGGCCTACGTCAAGCACGCCGAGGACGGCGACTTCGTCCAGGCCGGCATCCTCTACCGCGAGGTGATGACCGAAGACGCCAAGGAGCGGCTGGCGGCCAACATCATCGGACATGTCTCCAACGGCGTGGTCGAGCCCGTCCGGTCCCGGGTCTTCGACTACTGGACCAACGTCGACGCCGAGCTGGGCAAGAAGGTCCGGGAAGGCGTGCTCGCCAACCTGGCCGAGACGGAGCCGGCTGCCGGTCCGTCTCCGGTTGCCCCGGGCAGCGAGGCCGCGAAGATCTGATTTCCGGTCTAGTCGACAACAAGGCCCGCGGCGCTTCGGCGTCGCGGGCCTTGTTTCCTTGCGGCCGGCCGCATCGACCTGTCCGGTGCCGAGTCCGATCGTCAGACCGCAGTGGCTCCATCGAGGCTCTCCTGCACGGTGTCGGCGCGCGTACGGCCGACCGAGTTCATGGCTCTGACCGGCGAACACCTCTGGACAGCGGAGACAGCAGAGCCGCGGGCCGGGCCAGTGCCGTTCACCGTAGTTCAACGCCAGGTGGGCGCAGTTGAAAGCTGTTCAGCACACCCGGCTGCTCCCAATCTGCTCCCCTCGGTCAGCCAGGCTTCAGCGTTGCCTGCATGCAGGCGTACGGGTTGCGGGCACGCGGGCGGTCGCTGTCGCATCGAGCGCGGACAGGATTCCGGCTGCTTGACCCCTTCCGTGACCGAGAGACGACGGTCTGTGCCGGGGGTTTTCATCGTTGTGTCACACCGGTACGGTGCCCGGATGCGACATCTCGGAACCATGATCGCCGCGATCATCATCGGTCCGTTGGCCTGGGTCCTTCTCGCCATCGGACAGGGCCGCTCGGTCCAGGCCTTCGCCACGGCGCAGAGCAGCGGTGCCTTCAACACGGGTGACTTCGTTCGGACCGCGCTGCTATTGGCAGCGGCTGGAATCCTGCTCGGGCTCATCGCCACACTACGATTCTCCCCGCTCGGCGCCGTGTTGACCGGGGTCGTGTACGCGGCCAGTTATCTCGCCATGCTGGCCCGCCCGACATGGCTGCTGCGCCTGCTCGGCCACAAGGTGACCGTGGCCGGCCAGCACGCCGACCTGGCCACCCCGGTGCGGACCGGCACCACGCTGCTGATCGGTGCAGCGTTGCTGGTCGCCGTGCTCAGCGTTCAGCGCTGGCGGCGCTGGCCACGACCAGCCGCCGAGGCACCCGAAATGGAGGCTCTGGAGAGCTTTTCTTCGCCTGCCGCTCGGGCACATGATGGCCCGCTCGGTGCCGAAGGGCTCGGCCTTACGACGGCAGGCCGGACCCCGCAGCCCAACTCGACCACGGAGAACGACGCCGGACCGCAGCCGGCCGGGGTCGGTGCTACGCACTGGGCGAACGCGCTGCGAAGCAACTCTGAGGCGCGGCGATAATCGCCAGCCCTGGCTGCCCGCCTGAACAGCCCCGCCGCGGTTCTCATCGCCACTGCGGGTGGCGCAGTCACCCGAAGTGGCGATCCTCGATGTCGGAAAACGACGGGCGACAACGGTCCATGTGACGGTGGCACAGCGGGAACCGTGACGCGGCAACGCCCGTCATAGCGCTGGCGGCAATCCAGGTAACGGCCCCGCTGCGGCATCCGGAACAGAACACTGGTTGGGGAGGAGAATCAGACCCGTCCGGCCAGACCATGTAGGACTACCAGGCCGGGTACAGCGGCGCGGCCGAGTTCGGTACCAGTGGCGGAATCGTGCCAGCTCACGGCATCGGTCTGGCCCACGTAGAGGCGTTTACCGTCGAGACTCAGCACGAGGCCGGTGACGGGCTCGCGGACCGGCCATTCGGTGGCGAGGCCGAGGCGCGCGAGGTCCACCGTGCGCACCATCGTGCCGGCGCCGATGAAGAGTCGGTCGCGGTCGGCGGCGGCGTGTCCGGTGCCGGTGCCCGTGGCCAGCGTGGCCGTCTGGCGTACCGTCAGTTCCTCGGTGGATATCTCCGCGACAGTGCCCGACGTGACGTCGGTGACGAAGAGCCGGCCTCCGTCGGGGCTGATCGCCATGGCGTGACCGCTCGCGGCCGCCTCCCCGAACGGGTGCGGAAGGTCGATGCAGTACGCCCATCGCGCGGTGAGGTCCAGTGTGTGCACGAACGCGTGCATGTTGCCCGGCCGTCCGCTGATCAGGTTGCGGGTGTGCTGGTGGTCGGGCTGATGGGTGTAGAGCGTGAAGAGGGTCGTGCGATTCGGCGCGAGCACGGCCTGGCGTCCGTCACCGCGCATCTCCTCTTCGGTGCCGGGCGGGATCGGCGCCTTGGTGCGGGTGTGGAGCGAGCCGGGTGTCTTGGTGGCGAGATCAACGACGCGGACCCGGTAGCGGTCCGGTGTCCTCGCTGGGAGCCACTCGAGGACGAAGAGTCCGGTGAGATCCTCGGTGAACGTTTCGGGTACGAAGTTGCCCCGCAGCTCCAGCCGGTGCTGGGCCCCGGTGACGTCGGCGATCAGCACTGGGGTCACGTCCCGCCCGTCCGGGCGCCCCTTGGTGACATTCACCTCGTTCGACGTGAGCGCCACCTTCGTGCCACTGGCCGAGACGGCCTGCGGCATCCAGTGTCCGGGCAGCTTGACCCGAGTGGAGGGGCGGCCCGTGGCGGTGTCGATCCGCCAGAATGCGGTGTCGGCGCCCTCGGATGCGGTCGCGTAGATGGCCAGTCCGTCGGCGGTGGCGACGGAGTGCGGGATCGTCTGCCGGTCGGCACCACGCAGTACGCCGAGCCCATCGTCGACCTCGACGAGCAGTGCGTCGGGGATCGTGACGCCGGGGGCGGAGTTCGGGTTCCGAGTTGGATCGCAGCCCACCAGCGCGGCGGCGCCGGTACCGGCGAGCACGGTCAGAATGGTGCGACGCGAGATCATTGCCGTTGGCATCATGTCCGGTTGACACCGCCAGACCCACCGGGGGTTCCATTTTCGGCGCATGGAACCCGCACGGCGCGGGCGGTGTCATGAGTGTGAGCCAACCGGAGGTTTCCACTGGACGACGAAGAACTCGTCACCCGCGCTCGGGCAGGTGAGCTGGAGGCGTATGAACTCCTGGTCGCCCGGCACACCGCGTCCGCGTACCGGACGGCGGTGCTGCTCGGCGCGGGCTCGGATGCGGAGGACGTGATCCAGGAGGCGTTTGTGAAGGGATACCGCAAGCTCTCCCGCTATCGGGGAGAGTCGTCCTTCCGTTCATGGCTCCTCGCGATCGTCGCCAACGAGACCCGCAACCTGCACAGGTCGCGCAACCGGCGGGACGGACTCGTCCTGCGGGCCGCGGCGGCGAACCCGGAGTCGGAGATCGCCGAGGATGTCGCGGTCGGTGCCGTCCTCGCCGGGGAGCGCCGCGCCACGCTGGTACAGGCCCTGCGCCTGCTGCCGGTGAAGGACCGTGAGGTGATCGTCTGCCGATTCCTCCTCGATCTCAGCGAGGACGAGACCGTGACGATGCTGGGATGGCCCCGAGGCACGGTGAAGTCGCGGACGTCCCGGGCGCTGGCGAAGCTCCGCGGCCTGCTCGACCTCGAGGGGGTCCGCCATGGATGACCTCGAAAGGGAGCTGCGCGACCTCTCCGCCTGGCTGGAGACACCCGACGCGCCCGACGTGACCGCCCGCGTACGCGCACAGCTCACCGCGCCCGTGCCCAGGCGACGCCGGTGGCGCTACTACCTCGCCGCCGCGCTCGTCGCCCTGCTCGTCGCGATGCTGCCGCCGGGGCGGGCCGCCCTCGCCGACGCCGTGTCGGGGCTGCTGCGCTTCGCCGGAATCACCATCGCTACGTCGCCCGCCCCGGCACTGCCCACCAGCACTCCGTCGCCGTTGCCGTCGCAGCGGCCCGCCACCCTGGATGAGGCACAGCGGGAGGTGCTCTTCCCGATCCGCCTACCGGCGAAGCTGGGCCCGCCCGAGCAGGTGCTGGTCGCCGACCCCGATGGCACGGGCACCTATCGAGTGGCGACGCTGCTCTATCGCGGGGGCGCGCTGCGCATCGATGCGTTCGACGGTCGTCTCGACCCGGTCTTCCAGAAGGAGGCCAGCGGGCCTGGAGCGGAGTGGGTTCAGGTCAACGGGGGCTTCGCCGTCTGGGTCGGTGGCCCGCACTCACTGGCCTATGTGGATCGCACGGGCGCGGTCCGCGTGGAGACCGCGCGGCTCGCCGCTTCGACCCTGATCTGGGAGGAGGCTGGCGTGAGCTACCGGCTTGAAGGCGACCTCACCAAGCTCGAGGCGATCGAGACCGCCAACTCGCTGAGTTAGGGAGGGACTCCCACAGGTCGACATCTCCTCTTGCCGGACAGCGGTATGTGATTGCCTTCCGGACGGCTCCGCCGAGCAGCGCGTGAGGGCGTTGCGGTAGACGCGGGCTTCTGCTGGGGCGGTCAGGTTCTGGCAGTAGCCCGGCCCACACCGAGGCGGCGTGCAGCGCGGCCCATGGTCTGAGCCATGCGAGAGGGCAGCGAATCCGGGGCCGGAATCTGCACCGGACGCACCCGTCCGTTGTGCAGTGCGGTGAACCGCCAGCCGCGATCGGTGCGTACCGCGACCAGTGTCTGCCGGGACAGGCGTCGCTTGGGCAGCGTCTCGACTTCCTGCAGACCGCTCGTGAGGTACAGGAAGACCAGACGGCACGGCTCAGCATGACCCCCCGCTGATCCGCTCATCGGCACGTTCCCGGCGGTCCCGGGCTGCGCGGCCGGCCGGCCCGGTGGTGGCCACCGGAGAGATCGCCCACCCAGGCAGAGCGTGCAGGGCGAGCCGAAAAGCGCCGAGCCGGAGCGCAATCCTGGTCCGGCCTCCACCGCCGCCATCAAGCGCTCGCGGTCGTACGAAAAGTCGAGGGGCGCGGCCATAGCGTGCGGCCGATTTACAGGGTAGAAACATTCACATCCCCTTCTTACACGGCGTGATAGAAGTCCGACAGGTGGGAGAGCGCTCTCACTGTGGATTACACCACCGTCCCAAGAGGCAGGTCGATGACGATCGTGAGCCACCCCGGCATACACGCTCGTACGCCGTCGAAGCACCTTCCGACACCCCCACGTCGCTGCGTTCGGAGCACGTTCCGGCCAGCGGAGAGGACGATCCGTATGACGAACCAGTCCCCCGGCGCACGGCGGCGGCTCGGCCCGGCGCTCGTACTCGGTCTCGTGCTGACGATCGCCGCCACCGCGACGAGCACGGCCGCCAACGCGGGCCGCCCGCAGCACGGCACGCCGGATTTCGGGCCTAACGTCACGATCTTCGACCCGAGCATGCCGGTGAGCGAGATCCAGGCGACGCTCGACGCGACGCACGCCAAGCAGGTCGACAACGAAATGGGCACCGAGCGGTACGCCTACCTCTTCAAGCCGGGCACCTACGGCACCACCGCGCAGCCGCTGCAGATCAAGGTCGGCTACTACACCGAAATCACCGGGCTGGGCGCCGCGCCCACCGACGTCACCATCAACGGCAAGGTCGAGGTCTACAACCGTTGCCTCGCCGGCGGCGGCACGAGCAACTGCCTCGCGCTGGTCAACTTCTGGCGCACCCTGTCCAACCTGTCGATCAACATCAACGCAGCGGGCCAGGACGGCTGCCGGTCCTCGGCGAACTTCTGGGGTGTGTCCCAGGCGGTGTCGATGCGCCGCCTCGACATCAGCGGCGGCGGGCTGTCGCTGATGGACTACTGCACCGCGGGTCCGCAGTACGCCAGCGGCGGCTTCATCGCCGACTCGCGGCTGCCCTCCACCATCAACGGCTCCCAGCAGCAGTGGTTGACCCGCAACAGCGAGGTCGACGGCTGGTCCAACGGCGTGTGGAACCAGGTCTTCGCGGGCGTCGTAGGCGCTCCGGACGACGCCGCCTTCCCCAACCCGCCGTACACCACGCTCGGCAGCACCCCCCTCAGCCGGGAGAAGCCGTACCTGTTCGTCGACGCGAAGGGTGAGTACAACATCCGCGTGCCTGCCGTGCAGAGCGACAGCCGGGGCATCTCCTGGGGCGAGGGCATGACGCCGGGCCGGACCATCCCGATCCACGACTTCTTCATCGCCAAGCCGTCCGACCCGGTGCACGTCATCAACAGCCAGCTCGCGCGCGGCAAGCACCTGCTGCTCACGCCCGGCATGTACGACGTCGCGCGCAGCATCGAGGTCAGGCGCCCGGACACGGTGGTCCTCGGCATCGGGCACGCCACGCTCACCGCCGTGAACGGCTCCATCCCGCTGGACGTCGCCGGCGTCCCCGGCGTGGTGGTGGCCGGCGTCACGATCGACGCCGGCCTCACGGAGTCGCCAGTCCTGCTGCGCGTGGGCAGCAAGCACGGCCGGAACTTCAGCACCCCGCACAACCCGACTACCCTGTCCGACGTGTACTTCCGTGTCGGCGGGCCACACGTCGGCAGGACGAACATCGCGCTTGAGGTCAACAGCGACCACGTCCTGATCGACCACACCTGGGTGTGGCGCGGTGACCACGGCGTCGAGGGATTCGCCGAAGGCGTCAACGGCGACACCGACCGCTGGAACACCAACACCGGTCGTTACGGCGCCGTCATCAACGGCGACCACGTGACGGCGACCGGCCTGTTCGTCGAGCACTTCCAGCGGTACAACACGGTGTGGAACGGTGAGCACGGCACGACGATTCTGTACCAGAACGAACTGCCGTACGACCCGCCGACGCAGGCCGCCTGGATGAACGGCGGCGTCGAGGGCTGGGCCGGCTACAAGGTCGGCGACCGGGTGAAGCACCACACCCTCTACGGCGGCGGTGTGTACGTCTTCAATCAGAACAACCCGTCGATCCACACCGAGAACGGCTTCGAAGTACCGGTGACGCCGGGCGTCAGGCTGCACCACATCATGACCGTGAACCTCAGCGCCGGCACGATCGACCACGTGGTCAACGGCGTGGGCGAGCCGGCCGACACCACCCGGATCGGCGCACCCGTCTACATCGAGGAGTACCCGATCCCGTAGCCGGAACCCTGCGGCCGCGGACGTGGGCCGGAGCGCTGGGAAGCTCCGGCCCACGTCTGTCGGCGCTGCCCGCCATTCGACCACCCGCGTTACGCGGTGCACCTCCGTTGCCACCGGCTTGTGTCCCCGCGGCCGGCCCGTCGGCCTCGCGGTTGAACCTCGGTCATTGCTTCTCGCTGACAAACGCCCCCGCCCGAGCCAGCACGGCTGCGATGGCGGCTACTGCGGGGCGGGGGGCGGCGACAGCTGGGCCACGATATGCCGGATCGTCGGGCCGCTTTGGTCGTGATAGTCGAGAACGATGTCCGGGTGAGGGTCAATGTCGGGGCGCCCGTCGCTCGCCTGTTGGTGGAGGGCGCCCGTTGTGGGTGCGGTCGGGGCATGCGTCGTCACGTGAATGGTGATGCGGCAACTCTCGTCGTTGCTCGGCGCGCGGGTCTCCCCAGTGATGACCGTGACCGTCAGGTCGCTCGCTTCGGGATCAGCTAGAGGCAGGCGGGCGACGCTTGGGAGGGTCGGTGTGGGGACCAGGCAGCGGCAGGCCCGGCCACGGGCATGCAGCGCGCGGGCCAGGTGGCCAACGACGGTCAGGTGCGAGTCGGGGCAGGCTACGGCCACCCGTAGGCCCTTGCCGACCGCCGCCGCCACGATGACGTCAGCAACGGTCGCCAGCACCACACGCTCGCGTGAGATCGCGGACAGCTCAAACACCATAAGGCCCTCCAGCCCGAACTGGCCCGGCAGCAGCCCCCGTGAACACCGGCAGTGGTCTCTGCGATCCAGGTGTTGTCGGCCGGATGGCCGACCACCCGTCGTCCTACGGGTGGCCATCCGTGCCACTAACGCAGGCGTTACGACGCCGGCCGCCGTTACATAGATCTATGCCTATGCAGTGCTGTCGACAACCAGGGCGGTCGACTGGACCAGACCCCTGCGAGCCCCGCAGACAGGATCAGGCGGCCGTAGCCGGTTGGCACAGCAACTCACCTGTGACCGGATCCTGGCACAGGTAGCGATCACCCTCGTGCATCCATCCCCACAACGACTCGTGGAACAGTGGCTGTCCACAGTGCTGGCACGTCGCAGCACTTCGCTGCTCAGGCGCCGGCGGTGGCACCTCGTCCACCCCACCGGAGGCGGTGTTCTTCATGGTCTCCCCCTGGTACGCGCTCCCCCGGCTCATGTCGTCCCGGGACCCTGGCCTTCCGGCCGCGGGCCCGCTCTTCGACACGATGCCCGGACACGGACGATCCATCTGATGGAGCGACGATCCTTGTCGACGTGTTACTCCCGCTGCTGTCCAGGCGGTGAGCCATTCGCTGACCTCGGCGACGTGGCGCTCTGCGGGCTGATCGCCGGCTCCTCGGTGTCGCTGATCAACTCTTCGAGCTTCTGGCATGCTCTGGTCCGGGCGATGGGTCGGCGCCGGGCGGTCGTCAGGACGCGAGCGACCGGTTCGGCCTGGGCCGTGACTGATCTCCCCGCGGGCCAGCCGGCCCAGTCAGCGTCCGCGAGGCACGGGCTGGGCCAGCGAACAGACTTCCTTCGGCAGTTCCGACATCGCGTTCTCGAACTCCCTGTGCCCGACCACCCGGTGCAAGGTCTGCAGGACGGCCTGCACGCCTCGTGCGGCGAGGCCGTCGTCCACCCCTGCGCGCTCCGCCACTCGCCGCAGGAACTCGTCGTACGCGAACACCTCCGGCTCCTCCGTGCGGGCCTTGGCCACGAACGGGCGTAGCTGGTGCGCCACGTGGTCGGCCAGGTCCGCCGCCTGGCCGCCGCTGATCCGCTCGGCGAGGGTGCGCAGGGTGGCCTCGGTGAGGGATTGCGCCGTCTCCGGCGGGACGCCCGCCCGCGCGGACACCTTTTCGTAGAACTCCAGCTCAGCCATGCTCGTCCTTCCCGTACCGGAGAACGCGTGGCTACCCGCAGCCGCCGGCTACAAACGAACGGCGTTCGTACTCCTGCTCGTGAGATGGCGCAGGTCGACATGCAGGCCCTCACGCGATCCCGCGGCCGAGTCACCTAAAAAAGGCCGGGATGACCGAAAAATGGTATTTCCGTTGGCGGAGTTGGTCATGATCGAGGCGTGAGTGCCAGGATGCCGAGGCTTGTGCCGCCGATGCTCGCCTCCAGTGGTGCGTTGCCCAGCGGGGCCGGCTGGGGATACGAGTTCAAGTGGGACGGCGTCCGCGCGATCGCATACGTCGACGACGAGTTACGGCTGTTCAGCCGCAACGATCGCGACGTCACCCGCGCGTATCCCGAGTTGGGCGAGCTGGCGCAGCTGCTGGCAGAGCGGCGGGCGGTGCTCGACGGAGAGATCGTGGCACTCGACGCCGAAGGCCGGCCCAGCTTCTCGGCGCTGCAGCACCGGATGCACGTTCGGGCGCCGACCGCCGCGTTGGTCAGCACCACTCCGGTACGGCTGTACCTGTTCGATCTCCTACGCCTTGACGGGCGGGACATCACCTCCCTGCCGTACACCGAGCGCCGCACGGCGCTGGAGAAGTTGGAGCTCAGCGGGCAGAGCACCGACACACCGCCCTACTGGACCGGCGACGCCGGCCGGGATCTGGCCACGGCAGCGGCCGACCTCGGCCTCGAAGGGGTCGTGGCCAAGCAGCTCCGCTCGCCGTACGAACCTGGCCGCCGCTCGTCGGCGTGGGTCAAGGTGCCACTCAACGACACCATCGAAGTCATCGTGGGCGGCTACAAACCCGGCGCCGGCCGGCGGGCCGGCACGATCGGCTCCCTGCTGCTCGGCATGTACGACCGCAAAGACAAGCTGACCTACATCGGGCACGTCGGCACCGGCTTTACCCAAACCGTGCTGCGCGACCTGCAGCAACGCCTGAAGCCGCTACACCGACCGGACTCGCCGTTCGACTCCCCCGTGCCGCGCGAACACGCCCGCCACGCCGTCTGGGTCGACCCGGCCCTGGTCGGGGACGTCGCCTTCCGGTCCTGGACCCCCGACCGTCGACTGCGTCACCCCTCCTGGAAGGGGCTACGTAGCGACCGCGACCCAGCCGAAATCCGGCTACAACAGTAGTCCGGCACACCCGCGCGCAGGGATCAACGCCGGATGCCCCGTCGTGAACCCTCGTCGCGCAAGATCGGCAGGACGGTCCGCGGGCCTCGGTGGCACTGACCGCACAGCCTGCTGGCGACCGGCAACAGGGGCGCAGTGGGGCCGGGGCCTACGTACCAACCCGGCGTGGTTCGAGCCGGGTCGCCGCCGGCCCGGTCAGCTGCCAGAACTCCTGCGGCATCTGGGAGACGAAGTCCCCGTACTCCTTCGCGCTGACCGCCTCACGCAACGTGTCCAGCACGGCGCGCGCGCCGTCGGTCGCCGTCTGAAGATTCACCGCCGCCCGTGACTGAACCCGCTCGAAGAATTCAGCGAGTCCGAACGGCTCGGGATTCTCGTTGGGCTTACGCACGCATGCCCGCAGCTCCTCAGGAAGCTGCGGGACGAGGTCCCGTGCCTGGCCGCCACTGATCCGTTCTGCCAGCGTCTGGAGCGTGGCCCGGGTGATGGGCTCGGCCTGCGTCGGTGACACCCTCGGTCGCGTCGCCACCGACTGGATGAACTCCGTGTAGTTCACCTTCGGATCCCCTCTCGAACCGGATCGTGCCGCCTTCCCCCGCACGCGGGGCCGAAACAAGCTCGGTTCATGCCGGGGCCCCACCCCCTCGGCGCCGCCAGCCCGTCCGCAGGCGCGGCACCGCAGCGTGCTTTCTCCAATAGGACCGCGCCAGCCTTGCTGGGGATTACCGTACGTTAACGTGACCACCTTTCGTGTTACCGCCGTAACGCTCAGCGCCCTCCTGGTTCTGCCCGCTGTCGCGGTCGTGCCACCAACGCGGGCGGCAGCCGCGCCGTACATCCCGTGCCCGGCGGTGAAGCCGCCGGCGCCCCCACCCGCCGCACCGTCTACACCACCGGTTGACCCCGCCGAGGGGGCAGTCGGGGGGCAGGCGCTGGCGACGTCAGGATTGGCCACTCCTGCGGGTGCGCCGATGGCGCCGGCAGTGACCGCCACCTCGTGGCTCGTGGCGGACCTCAACAGTGGTGAGGTCCTCGGCGGGTGCGGCCCTCACGAGCACCGAACGCCGGCCAGCGTGCAGAAGCTGCTGCTGGCGGCGGCCCTGATGCCCCGCCTCGATCCGGCCCAGGTCGTCGAGGTGACCAGGGCGGATCTGCACGATCTCGATCCGGCCAGTTCGCTGATGGGGGTGGCCGAGGGTGGCCGGTACTCGATCGAGAGCCTGTGGCTGGGGCTCCTCCTTAGATCGGGGAACGACGCGGCGAACGTGCTGGCTCGCGTCGGCGGTGGCAACGCCGGTAGGCAGGGTGGAGTGCAGGCGATGAACGACGAAGCGCGCCGGCTGCGCGCGAACCAGACGCACGCGGCAACCCCCTCGGGCCTGGACGGCCCCGGTCAATACACCAGCGCATACGACCTCGCGCTGATCGCTCGGGCCACCTTCGCCCGGGAAGACTTTCGGCGGTACATCGCGACCACGGTGGCACAGATACCGGCACGGCCGGGAACGCCGGGGTTCGAGATCACCCACGACAACACGCTGCTGGGCATATACCCCGGAACGCTCGGAGGGAAGACGGGCTTCACCGACCTGGCTCGGCAGACGTACGTCGGCGTGGCCGAACGCGACGGCCGACGGCTCGCGGTGACCCTGCTCGGAGCGGAGACCGCGCCGCTGGGGAGTTTCGGAGAGGCGGCAGCGCTGCTCAACTGGGGCTTCGCTCTTCCTCCCGACGCGTCCGTCGGCCGCCTGGTCACACCCGGCGAAGAAAAGAAGTATGACCAGCCCGTGGTCCCCGTCAAAGGCGAGCTCCATGGTCGGGCCGGGGAATCGTCATCGTTCTGGTTGCCCACCGCGCTCGGCCTCGGCGCTGCCCTCGTGGCAGTCCTGATCCTGGCGGCACCGTGGCGACGCAGAGGTGCGCGGCGAGGAGCCAGCCAACGGTAGGGAGCCCAGACCCCGCGTCCGCGCGTGTCCTGTTGGGCGCAGGACAGCGTCGGCTCGGATGCCAGGCGTGCATGAGTCGGCGGTGGAGGGTTGTCGCCCCGAGCGAGGTCGGCGGTGGACAGCGCCGACGAGATCGACCCGGAGGCGGTCGCCGGGTCGCCCAGCAGGCTGGCCGCACGGTCGGCGAAGTGCGCGTCAGCCGCGAAGGCCAGGGTGATCTCGGCGGACCGCGACGGGGACGCCCACGCTCCGGTGGAGCGGTGGGCGGCGGGGGTGGCGCGGCCCAGCAGCCGGTCAGTGTCAGGGTCGTCGTCAGCGCCCTGCCCCCGTCAGCCCGTACGTCGGACGCTGTACCGGGCGGCTGCGGCCAGCAGACCGAGCAGGACCGGCACGACGATGGCGACCGGCAGCGAGCCCCCAGCGGTCAGGGTCGGCTTCCCGGCCACCGTGACGTGCAGCGGTTGACTCGCCAGCAGCGGGCCGGCGCCCGCCGTGGAGTCGCCGTTGGGCATGAGCACGACGTAGATGTCGAAGCTGCCGGTGTTGACGGCCTGGACCTGCCAGGACAGCGACGTACTGTCGCCTGGTGCCACCGGCACCACCTCGCGGGTCACGTCCGCCGACCAGTCCTCCAGGTCGACGTAGACGCCGTCCAGACTCGCGACGTTGAGGTGCGCCACCAGCCGGTCGGTCGGTTCCTCACCCGAGTTGACCACGCGGGACTCGACAGTCAACCTCTGGCCCACGACGGTGTCGAGCCGGTTCTGGTCCAACACGACCTCGACGGCGCCCGGCAACGGCGGCGGAGCGGCTGCCGCCGGAGCGGACAGGCCGACGGGAACCGTCAGCGCCAGCAGCAGCCCGGTGAGCGCGAAACCTGTGTTCATTGTCCGGTCACCCTCTTTCCAGGCGGACGATCCGGCTGGCGGCGGCAACCAGGACGCCACCGGCCAGCACCGCGGTGAGAAGCGGGGATGTCAGGTAGGACAGATCCCGCGTCCAGGTGTGCCCGTTGACGAGCACAGCCGTCAGGTAGTGCAGCGCCGCGCCGACCGGGTTGAGCCGGACGAGGAGATCTCCGAACCACCCCTTTGGCGCGCCGCCGGGCAACTGGGTCGGCGCGAAGAGCGCCAGCAGCAGGAACAGGCTCACCGCGAGGCTGACCTTGTTGGAGCTCGACACGGCGCTGATCAGCAGACCGAGCGCGGCGAGCGCGACCGCCAGCAGCGTGCCGACGAGCAGGCCGAGCAGCAGCGCCTGCCCCACGATGGACACTCCGCGTCCGAGCACCCACAGGTACGGCACGCTCACGACGAAGGTCGCGAGCCAGAGCGACAAGGCGGCGGCCATCTTCCCCAGCACGATCGCCCGGCGGGAGACGGGTGCGAGCAGCAGGCTCTCCAGCGTGCCCCGCTCCCGCTCCCCGCTGATCGCGTCGGCGCTGACCACCAGCGTGACGAGGACGCCGATCGCCACCGCAACCTGCAGGGTGAGGTTCACCGCCTCCCGCTGCTCGAGGAAGTTGAGCACCTGACTGGTACCGGCAAGGTAGGTCATGACGCTCAGGACGACGCTGAACGCGAAGACCAGCGCCGGGCCGCGCCCGCTCACCCACAGATCGCGGCACTCCTGTTCGGCGACGACCCGCCAACCCGGGCCATCGCCGCGAACCCCGCCCGCGCTGGGTTCGGCGTTCCGGACCCGCCCCCGCAGACCCGTCGTCATCGGACACCCTCCCCGGTCATAGCTAGGAACGCGTCGCTGAGCCGCGCGCCTTCGACATCGAAGGACAGGACCGGCACGTCGGCGCTCAGCACCGCCCGCAGCGGTCCATTCATCCCCGGATCCGCGCCGGCCTGCGTGACGACCGACCGTTCGTTCACGGAGAACTTGAGGATGTCGGGACGTTCATCGGCCGGCTCCATCGTCAGGCCGGCAACCCCCGCGAGGGCGTCCCGGGCCCGACCGATCAGCTCGATCGGTACGCGCATCTGCGCGTACCGCTGAGTGGGGACAGCGCGGGTGACCTCGCCGAAAGTGCCGGAGACGAGGACCTTTCCTTTGTGAAGGATCAGCACGCTCGTGCAGATCTCCTCGACGTCCGGAAGGGTATGGGTGCTGAGGATGACCGTCGCTCCTCTGACCGCCGCGATCTCGCGGACGATCGACAGCATCTGACGTTGCCCGGCCGGGTCGAGCCCGAGCGTCGGCTCGTCGAGGAACACGACAGCGGGATCGTTGACCAGCGCCCGTGCGATACCCAGCCGCTGCCGCATGCCACGGCTGTACGTGGAGATCCGCGACGAGCCACGCTCGGCCAGGCCTACCTCCGCCAGTAGCCGCTCGGCGACCCGCGCGGCGTCCGGACGGGCGTGGCCGAACAGCCGCGCGTGGTAGCGCAGGTACTCCTTGCCCGTCTGGTGTCCGGGATAGCCGCTGCTTTCCGGCAGCACCCCTATCCGCCGTCGAATCTCGCCCGGCCGGGTGCAGGGAACACCAGCCACCGAGAACTCCCCGCTCGTCGGCGCGAGCACCGTGGTGAGCAATCGGATGGTGGTCGTCTTGCCCGATCCGTTCGGCCCGAGCAGTCCCACGACCTCGCCCTGTCGTGCCGTCAAGCTCAACCCGTCAACCGCCGTACGGTCCCCGAACCGCTTGGTGAGCCGCACCGCCTCGAGCTGCACGCTGGCCATGAGCGTCCCCTCTCTCGCCGTGTGCGAGGTGGCGGCGCGCCACCCGCGGTCCGTTCGACCAGGACGTCATGGCGACTGTACGGCGGGTTGGCTGAAGACCGGCTGAACGCGGACGAAGCCGGAGGTCTGCGTCGGCGGCTTCAGCGGGCAGTAAGCCGGCGAGTGGCACACTTGGGGAGTGCGCATCCTCGTGGTCGAGGACGACAAGCACCTCGCCCGGTCAGTCAAGCGTGGACTGGAGGCCGAGGGGTTCGCTGCTGAGGTCGCACTCGACGGCATCGACGGCCTCTGGCGGGCCACGGACGGCGACTTCGACGTCATCGTTCTCGACATCATGCTTCCCGGCAAGAACGGCTTCCAGGTGTGCGCCGAGTTGCGTGAGGCCGGCAACTGGACCCCGATTCTCATGCTCACGGCCAAGGACGGCGAGCTGGACGAGGCGGAAGCTCTCGATACCGGAGCCGATGACTACCTGTCCAAGCCGTTCTCCTATGTCGTCCTGGTCGCCAGAATTCGGGCGCTGCTGCGCCGGGGTTCGCGGGAGCGCCCGGCCACGCTGAATGTCGGCGACCTGCGGCTCGACCCCGCCGCCCACCGGGTCTGGCGTGGGGAAACGGAGGTCTCACTCACTCCGCGCCAGTTCGCCCTCCTCGAGTTCCTCATGCGGCGTCCGGGCGAAGTGCTTTCCAAGGGCACCATCCTCGACCACGTCTGGGACTTCGCGTTCGACGGCGACCCGAACATCGTCGAGGTCTACGTCCGGCACCTACGCAGGAAGATCGACGAGCCGTTCGGTCGATCCGCGATCCGGACCGTCCGTCTCGTCGGTTACCGACTGGACCCCGATGGCGGCTGAAAACCCCCGGCCTCGGGCACGCCTCACGACGGTGCGCGCCCGCACCACCGTGGCCGCCACGATCGTCGTCGGTGTCGCCCTCGTGGTCACCGCCGTGAGCCTGGTGGTGTTTCTGCGTCGTTCGCTGGTCGAACGCGTCGACGACATTGCGAGGGTACGTGCGCACGACGTCGCGACCCTGGCCCGCCAGGGCACGCTCCCCACGGAGCTGGCCGTCGAGAGTGACGACGGAAGCATCGCCCAGGTCGTGGACGGCGCCGGCCGGGTGGTGGCCGCCACCGCCGGACTTCGGCGCGATCAGTCTCTCGCCCGGTTCCGCCCTCCCGGGGCGGGGTCCGAGGTTCGCACAGTGGACGGCCTTCCGTTCGGCGAGGCCGGCAGCTACCGGGTCATCGCGCTGCCCACGGCTACGCCCGAAGGACCGGTGACCGTCTACGTTGCGGCGAGTCTCTCCCCGGTCGATGACGTCGTCGACGTTCTCCAGGGCGCCCTTGCCACCGGTGCTCCACTGCTGCTGGCACTCGTCGCCGTCACGACCTGGACGGTCGCGGGTCGCACCCTGCGGCCGGTGGACGCTATCCGGGCCGAGGTCGCCGACATCTCCGAACGCTCCCTCGACCGGCGCGTGTCCGTGCCGGCCACGGACGACGAGATCAGTCGGCTCGCGGGCACGATGAACATGATGCTCGACCGGTTGGATGCCGCCGCCGAGCGTCAACGTCGCTTCGTCGCGGACGCCTCGCACGAGTTGCAGACCCCGCTGGCCGCGGCGCGCACCGATCTGGAGGTCGCACTCGCCCACCCCGACAGCACCAGGTGGACGGAGACCGCGGCCGACCTGCTCGCCGCGAACCGTCGCATGGAGCGGCTGGTCCGGGACCTGCTGTTCCTCGCACGGGCGGACGCCGGCGTTCCCCGCCCCCCAGCCCGTCCCGTCGACCTCGACGACATCGTCCTGGCCGAGGCGGCCCGGATCCGTGGCAGCGGCCACCTGCGGGTCGACACCGGCGCGGTCTCGGCGGCTGCCGTCGACGGCCGTCGCGACGACCTGACCCGGGCCGTACGCAATCTGTTCGACAACGCCGAGCACTATGCCTCGTCCCTGATCAGGGTCGAGCTCGGCAGCGACGACCGCCGGGTCACGTTGATCGTCCACGACGACGGGCCGGGGATTCCGCCCGCGGACCGGAAGCGCGTCTTCGAGCGATTCACGCGCCTCGACGACGACCGGAGCCGTCGCACGGGCGGCACCGGTCTCGGTCTGGCCATCGCGAGAGAGATCATCGACGCACACGGAGGCTCGATAGACGTCGAGGACGCGCCTCGCGGTGCACGGTTCGTCATCCGCCTACCTGCGCGCTAATTGACCGCCTTGCTGGGAAAGACCCGGCGAATCCCCCTTTATGGCAAACGCACTTTGTGAGGAGGGCAAGGCGGGGCACGTGCACTTGCCTGTTGCGGAAATGCGCGTCTTGTTAGGCAATGAAATTGTGCTGGTGGCCCCGAATTTCTGATGATTACTCGCTTTTACCCGCGAAGACAGACTGAATCGGCCTCTAGTGTCACAAATTACACTTAAACCTTGACATTCATATGCACATTCTGTTACATCCTGGTTTAGGTGCGTTCGACTGGCTTGGCGAGTGCATACCACTTGTGAGTTGGTGTCGACGAATACAGAGAACGTGGCCAATCGACCGATCAACCGTTTCATCACAAGCATCGACGGCCTGGATCCGAGACCCTGCGCAGCGAGGCGGAGGAGGTGTAGACGCACCACGGGGGGAGGGGGTTGTGGAGTTCCGGCTCTTGGGTGCAGTGGAGGCATGGGCGGGTGATCGACAAGTCGATCTCGGGCCCCGCCAACAGCGGCTTATGCTGGCGATCCTCGCGCTGAACGTGAATCAGCTTGTGCCGCTCGACCGCCTCGTTGACCTGACATGGCCTGAATCGCCGCCCCCGACCGCACGTCATGCCATCCACGTCCGCGTCTCGCAACTGCGCACCGTCCTGGCCATGGCCGGTGCGGACGGTGAAGGCATAAAGATCACCACGCGCGGCCGGACCTATGTCCTGCGGGCCGACCCCATGAGCGTGGACGCCCACCGCTTCCGCGCCCTCCTCGCCGGGGCTCGTCTTGAGATGGACGACCTGGAGAAGGCGGCGATGTTGCGGCGCGCGCTCGATCTGTGGCACGGACCCCCGCTGGCCGACGTGGCGACCCCGCGAGTCGAAGATCTGTGCCGGGGACTGGAGGAAGCGCGGTTGACGGCTGTGGAGGAATGGTTGGACGCGCAGTTGCGGCTCGGCGGGCACGAGGCCGTCCTCGACGAGCTCGCCGAGTACGCCGGGCAGTATCCGTACCGGCAACGACTGCTCGCGCAGCTCATGCTCGCCCTGTACCGCGCCGGCCGCGCCGCCGACGCGCTGGTCGCGTACCGGCTCGCGCGGAGTCGGCTGGTCGACGAGCTCGGACTCGACACATCGCCGCAGCTGCAGAAGCTGGAGAGGGCGATCCTTCGCGGCGATCCTGGGCTTGACCTGCCGTGACCCAGCATCCCGCCGGACCCGCCGGCGACCACTACCACCCGCCGGAGGGGGCGAGGCAGATATTGGCGAGGTGATGTCGCCGCCGGCGATTCGTCGTAGCTGGGATGGGAGTCCGTCAGTCATGTCAGGCGTGGGACCTTCTGGGCCGCCAGGCCGTGGGCCAACCGAGCGTTGCTAGAGGAGGTCGCCGGCGGGTGGACGAATCCTCGTGTCGGCCGAAGCGCAGATAGAGGGACGGGAGGACGAACAGGTTCAGCAGCGTCGAGGTGACCAGGCCACCCAGAATCACGACCGCCATCGGGTGTTCTATCTCGTGACCGGGACGGCTGCCGGCGATCACCAGGGGAACCAGGGCAAGTCCGGTCGCCAATGAGGTCATGAGGATCGGCGAAAGCCGCTCCTTCGCGCCGCGGAGGACGAGACCTCGGCCGAATTGCTCAGACTCCTCCCTTTCGAGATGCTGGAAGTGATTGATCATCAGGATCCCGTTGCGGGCGGCGATGCCCAGCACGGTGAAGAATCCCACGAGCGACCCGAGCGAAAGGATGCCGCCACCGAGGTATGCCGCGAGGATCCCGCCCACCAGAGCCATGGGCAGCGTGAGGAGGACGAGGAACGCCAGCCGCCAGCTGTTGAAGGCGGTGGTCAGCAGGAAGAGGATCCCGATCACCGCGACGCCGGCGAAGAGCAGCAGCCGGTCCTGGGCCGACGTGGCCTCCTTGTACTCACCGAGCAGTTGCGGGTGGTAGCCGGGCGGGAAGTCCACTGTGGCCAGGCGGCGCTCGACCTCGGCCGCGACGTCGCCCAGCGCCTTGCCCGCGGCCACGTTGGCGCCCACGTTGATGTACCGCGAACCGTTCTCCCGAAGGATCTGGTTCGGCGTGGGGACCACCTTGACCTCGGCGAGCTCACCGATGGGGATCTTGCGCCCGTCCGCTGCGTCCATGAGCAGGTTGCGGACGCTCTCGATGCTGTGTCGCGCCTGCGGCACACTCCACACGTGCACCTCGGTGTTCTTGCCGTTGCGCCAGATGTCGCCCGCCTCCTCGCTGGCGATGAACGTGGCGGCCGTACGGCGCACGTCGCCCGGCTTGATTCCGTACCGTGCCGCCTTGGCCAGGTCGACCTCGACGTGCACCTGAGGGATGCTGGTCTGCAGCGTCACGTGCTCCTCTATGATGCCGTCGACCCCGGCGATGAGGTCCTTGACTTCGTTGGCCTTCTCGCGGAGGACGTCGAGGTCGTCGCCGGCGATACGGATGATGATGGCGTCGCTGGAGCCGGTGAGCACCTCCTTGGTGCGCTCCTTCAGGTAGGTCTGCACGTCGCGCTGCAGCCCGGGGTAGCCGTCAACCACCTTCTGGACCTCGGCGACCGTCTTGTCGTAGTCAACGTTCGGGTCGATGCTGATCCAGTTCTCGCCGAAGTTCATACCGACAACCTCGTCCGAGAGGGTGCCCTGTCCGATGTGGGCGCCGAAGTTGCGGACCCCCGGGATCGCCCTGAGCTCCTTGCTGGCCTGAATGGCGATGCGGACACTCTCCTCCCGGGACGCACCGGGCTGAAGCACCCAGTGCATAAGGAAGTCGCGCTCCTTGAACGCGGGGAACAGGTTCTGCCCGAGTTGCGGCACCACCAGGGCGCCGCCCGCTACGACGAGGACGACGGTCGCGTAGGCCAGGACGGAACGGGGGATGATGCGCGCCAGCAGCGCCGTGTAACCCCGCTGGAGCCAGCGCACCAATGGTGACTCGCGTCGCTCGATCGACGACCTGGCCAGCAGCATCAGGGCGAGCGCCGGGACGACCGTCAGCGCGACCAGCAGTGAGGCCAGGATCGCCAGCCCGTAGGCGAACGCCATGGGCCGGAAGAACGAGCCGGTGAGCCCCGTGAGCATGAAGATCGGGACCGTGGACACCAGGATGATCATCGTGGCCTGGACGATCGGACCCCGCACCTCCAGCGACGCCTCGAGGACGATGGCGGCGGTCGACTCTGTGCTGCCCTCCCGTCGACGCTGTCGGATGCGGCGCACGATGTTCTCGACGTCGATGATGGCGTCGTCGACGAGCACGCCGAGCGCGATCACGAGCCCGGCCAGGATCATCGTATTTATGGTGGCCCCGGTCCAATGGAGCACGAGTCCCGCCGCGACGAGCGAGAGTGGGATCGAAATGGCGCTGATCAGTGCCACGCGCCACTCGAAGAGGAAGAGCACGAGAATCAGGACCACCAGGATAAAGCCGATGACCATGGCGCGGCCGAGGTTGTCGACTGAGGTCTCGATGAAGGTGGCCGGCCGGAAGATCTCGGTGTCGACCTGCAGGCCCTGCATACCCGGAGCGAAGTCCTTCAGTGCCGCCTCGACCCCGCGGGTCACCTCGAGGGTGTTTCCCCAGGGCAGCTTCTCGACGATGAGCATGAGGCCCAGGCCGTCGTTGATGACCGCGTCGCCGATGAGCAGTGACGGCGGCATGATGTCGTCCGTGATGTAGGCGACGTCCTTGAGGTAGACCGGCTTGGCGCCCTTCGGCACCTCGATGGGAATCTCGGCTAGCTGCTGCCCGGTCAGGGCGGGCAGCTGGTGCTGCACCTGGAACCGGTGATTGGGGGTGTCGACGAATCCGCCGGTGCCGATCTCGAACCCGCCGCGGAACTTCAGCTGGCCCACGTCCACCGCGTCGCCGGCGGCCTCCATGACCTGGGCCAGCGTCACGTTGTGCTTCTTCATCAGCTCGGGGTCGACAAGGGCTTGCTTGACGTGCCAGCGGTCGCCCCAGATGCCCACGTTCGCCACGCCGGGGACCCGCATGATGCGGGGGCGCAACGTCCAATAGGCCTGCAGCGCCATCTCGACGTGGGCGGCGTCGGACTTGTCCGCCTGCGAAATCCCGATCTTCATGACCCGGCTGGTCGACGACAGCGGTTGGATCATGAAGGGAGCATTGGCCCAGCGGGGAAGCCGCGGCGTGACGGCGGTGATCCGCTCCTGTACCAGCAGGCGCGCCTTCATGATGTCGGTTCCCGGCTTGAAGATCATGAGGATTGACGAGAGCTGGGAGACCGACTTGGAGCGCATCACATCCAAGCCCTCGATCCCGTTGAGCCCCTGCTCAAGCGGGACCGAGACGAGCTCCTCGACATCCTTCGCGGAGAGCCCGATGCACACCGTCTGTATCTCCACCCGGGGTGGCGCGAACTCCGGGAAGGCGTCGATCGGCATGTCGCGAATCTGCACAACGCCGAAGAACATCATCATCGAGGCCCCGACGACCACGAGGAATCGGAGCTTCAGGCTCGTTCCAATGATCCAACGCATCATGGCCAGGGTCCCTGCTCTCGTACCGACCGACGGATTACTTGCCGACTCCGAGTTCGGCGCCGTATAGCTCCATCACGCCCACCGTCACGACCGTCGTTCCCACCGGCGGCCCCTCGGACAGGAACGCCTCGGTCCCGTCGGCGCCGCCCACCGTCGCGACCACGACCTTCTGCCGGATCTGGGTCAGGGCCTTCGGAACCGTGTAGACCCAGGTCGTGCCGTCCGGGGTGTACAGCACCGCGGAGTACGGCACCACGGTCATCACGTTGGCCGTCTGGCTGCCCGGCGTAGGCGAGTTGCCCGCCGTGGGCGAGTTGCTCGGCGTGGCGGAGCTGCCCGCCGTGGGCGCGTTGCCCGGAGACGGCGGCGTCATGGACGACTCGCGGACCTCGACCGTCTCGATGCCGAGTCGATCGGACGCCTGCCGGGTCAGTTTCACGCTCTTGACGCCGTTGTCATCGGCTTCACCGATCACGGCGGGAGCCTCCAGGTCGGGACTGCTCCCCGGGGCCGACTGACATCCCGAAAGGACCAGGCCTGAGGTGATCAGTATCGCCACCGCCCATCGACCACTGGTTCGCATGTGGTCGCCTCCTCGTGTGTGCATGGAGCTTCCTGCTTCCCGGTCAGGCTGACGCTGGGTTCGTACCTGTTTGTTGGCCCGTCGGATCCGGTTGTGGCCGCGGCGCGGGCAGCGACCCGGACGGGGGTTGAGCCCCGGCCGGCCGTTGAGTCGGCGTCGCGAAGCGCAGGTAGAGGCCGGGAAGGACGAGCAGATTGAGCAGCGCCGTGGTGACCAGGCCGCCGACGACGATCAATGCGAGCGGGCTCACGATCTCGAGACCGGAGACACTGCCGTAGAACACCAGCGGCACCAGGGCCAGCCCGGCCGCCAGGAGGCCCACCACCGTGGGGATGAACCGCTGCCGTGAGCCGAGCGCGACCAGGTCGGCACCAGGCTTGTGGCCTTCCTCTTCAAGCCGCTGATACTGCCGGATCTGCAGTACGCCGCCGCGAATGGCCATTGCCAGCACGGTGAGCAACCCCAGCAGCGACACCGCCGAGACGGCGCCCCGGGCGACGACCGCCAGCAGCAGCCCGCCTGCCAGCGCCGTCGGCAGGAGCAGGAAGTACAGCAACGCCAACCGCCAGCTGCCGAAGCCGGCCTGCAGCAGGAAGAAGATCAGGATCACGGCGCCGACCACGAACGTCCACACCCGGAAGTCGGAACTGGCCTGTGCCTGACCCTCTCCGAGCACCTCAAGGTGGTGCTCACGGGGGAACGTCACCTGTTGGAGGCGGTTCTTGACCTCGCTGGTGACCGCGCCCAGACCACGCCCGCGGACGTTCGCGACGACATCGATGCTGCGGGAGACCTGGTCGTGCGTGATGACCACGGGCTTCGCCGCGACTCTGACGTCGGCGACATCGCCCAGGCGCACCTGCGTCGGGCCGCCACCCGGGCCGCCGACCGGCGCGTCGATCCGAAGATCCTGGATGGTGGACAGGTTCTGCCGCACCGCGGGGACGCCCCACACGACGACCTCGAACACCTTCTGATCGTCGAAGAGGTTGCCCGCGACCGTCGCGGCCACGAGGGTGGCCGCCGCCCGGCGCACATCGCCCGGCTTCAGGCCGTACTTCGCCGCCTTGGTGATCGAGACCTCGATCTCCACCGTGGGCTGGACCTGATGCGTCCGGACCCGTGGCTCGGCGACGCCGTTGATGCCGGAGATGATTCCGAGCACCTCCTGCGCCTTTTCATTGAGGACGTTGTAGTCGTTGCCGTAGATGCGTACGACGAGGTCCTCCGCCACACCCCGGGTCACCACCTCGCGGATCCGCTTGTCCGAGTAGGTGATCACGTCGCTCTGCACGCCGGGATAGCCACCGACCACCCGCTGCACGGCGGCCAGGGTCGTGCCGTAGTCGGCCCCTGGGTCGATGCTGAGCCACACCTCACCGGAGTTGATGCTGACGATCTGGTCCGACGCCATCGCCCGCCCGGTGTGGGCTCCGACGTTGCGCACCCCTGGAACGGCCCGCAACTCGGCGGTGAGCGCGGACGTGACCCGGTTCATCTCCGGCCGGGACGTACCGGGCGCCGCCTCCCAGCTGATCAGCAGGTCCCGCTCCTGCAGCGTTGGCGACAGCGGCCGTCCGCCCAGGAACGGCAGGGCGACCAGCCCCGCCACCACGAGCAGGCCGACCATCGCGTACGACCAGACAGGCCGTCGCAGCACGTTGGGCAGCAACCCGGCGTACGCCCGTTCCAGCCGCCCGGCCAGCGGCGACTCGCGGTGCTGCAGGGACGTGCGGGAGAGCAGCAGCGTCGCCAGCACCGGCGCGATGGTCAGCGCGACCACCAGCGAGACCGTCGTGGCCACCAGGAAGCCCTGTGCGACCGGCGTGAAGAACGCGCCGCGTACCCCGTCCAGGATGAAGAGCGGCACCACCGAGACCGCGACGATCACCGCGGCGACGAAGAGCGGGCCGCGCACCTCGAGGATGGCAGCACGAATGGTGTCGGCCACCGACTCGTCGGAGGACTCGTCGCGGCGCTGGCGCAGCCGCTGCCGGACGTTGTCGACGCCGACCACAGCGTCGTCCACGACGATGGCGAGGGCCATCACCAGCCCCGCCAGGGACATCATGTTGAGGCCGACGCCGAACCACGACAGGACGAGCACCGTCACGGCTACCGACGCCGCGATCGTCACGAGACTGACCAGCGCGGCGCGCCAGTTGAACAGGAGCGCGCCGAGCACCAGCACCAGCAGGATGGCGCCGAGGATCAGCGTGGTGGCCAGGTTGTCGACCATCTTCTCGACGAAGGTGGCCGGGCGGTACACCGTCGTGTCAATCTGCACGCCTGGCATGGCGGATCGCATCTCGTCGAGTGCGGCCTCCACGTCCCGGGTCACGTCCGCGACCTTGGCGCCCGGGAACCGCTCCACCACGAGCATGAGGCTCGGGGTGTCCTCGACGAGGGCGTCTCCGGTGAGGATCTGGTGATCTTCGACGATCTGGGCGACGTCACCGAGGAGGACCCCCCGGTCCTCCGCGCCCTGGACGGTGACCTTGGCCAGATCGTCGGCGGTCTTGATCGGCTGGTTGTGCTGGATCTCGATCCGCTGGTTGGCGGTGTCGATGAAGCCGCCCAGTCCGGGGGTCGACGCCTCCACAAAGGTCAGTGGCGAGGTCCACAACGCGTTCGCCGACGTACGCAGCACCTGGTCGAGCGTGACACCGTGCTGCACGAGCTTGGGCGGATCGACCTGCACCTGCAGTTGCCGGTCGCGGAACCCCCAGATGGCCACGTTGGCGACGCCGGGGACGCTCAGCAGGCGGGGCACGATCGTCCAGCGGGACAGCAGCGACATGTCGATCAGTGAGCGGTCCTCCGACGAGAGGCCGATCATCATGAGTCGACCGGTCGACGAGAGGGGCTGCACCACCAGCGGCGGCTTCGACGAGGCCGCGGGCAGCATCGCGACCATGGTCAGCCGCTCCTGCACGACCTGCCTGGCCCGGATCGGGTCGGTGCCCGGCTCGAAGGTCATCTCCATGGACGACAGTCCCGGGATGGTGCGGGACTCGAGCTTGGCCAGCCACGGGATCCCGTTGAAGAACTCGTTCTCCATCGGGTTCGTGATCAGGTTCTCGACCTCTTCGGCGGAGAGCCCGAGCGCCTCGACCTGCACGTCCACCCGCACCGGCCCGAACTCCGGCAGGGCCTCGACCGACGTGTTGCGAAGCTGAACGAATCCGACCGCCATCAGGGTCACGGCGATCGCAAGGACCAGCCGTTGGTACCTGACGCTCGACCCTGCGATCCACCGCATCATGGTCCGAGACCTCTCAGCTGGAGACTCACGGTTGCCGACTAGGGCCAAGGTTGACGCGGCTCGCTCACACTCCGCTCACACTCCGGTCAGGCCTCGCTCACACTGCCCGCCTCACGTCGGGCGCAGTACGCCGCGACCGCCAGGCAGATCCGCGGATAGGTCGACCTGCGGGCCGCCTTCGCGTTCCGCAAGCTTGCCCACCCGCGCCTCGCCCGCCGACCGGTGCGGACGATAGTGCCGAGATCGAGATCATCCGACCAACAAGATCAACGAAGCCTACGAGCGAGTCCTCGCCTCCGACATGCGGTACAGGTTCGTTATCGACACCTCGACGCTGCACTGAGGCGGTCCGCGCAATCTGCAGACGTCTGGTTTCAGCAAGCCTGTGAACGGCCGCCAGCGACAGCTGGCTGGCCGTTCTCTTTTTCCGACAACTCGTGGTGGCAGCCGCGACGCAGCCCAACACCCTCGTCACCGCACCTGCGGCATCGACCAGAAGCTGGCCGGGAGGACGGTCGTGGCCGCCGGTGGCTACCGCGGCAACCCCGACAATCCAGGCCTCCGCGAGCGCCGGCGGGACTCGCCATGATCCCGCCGGCGACCGGCAACGGGAAGGGCCAGCTCCGCCGGAGCTGGCCCTTCCCGGTGACCGGTTGATCGGTGGTGACGCAGCGGTCAGCTGACCGACTTGTTGTAACTGTCGATGGCGCCCTGCACGCTCGCCGCAGCGTCCTTCATGGCCTGGTCGGCCGGCTTGCTACCGACGATCGCCGCCTCCAAGCCGTCCTCGGACGCCTTGCGTGCCTGCGGCATCACGCCCAGCAGGCAGCCCGCCGACGCGACCGACGGCGGCAGCGCGTGCAGCTGGTCGACGGCGGTGCGGAACTGGGGGAACTTCGCCATCCAGTCCTTGTCGATCTGCTCGTCGAGCGCCTTGCTGTTGATCGGCACATACCCGGTGCCGGTGTGCCACTTGGCCTGGGCGACCGGGTTGGCAGCGAACTTCACGAACTCCCACGCGGCCCGCTTCTCTTTCGCGCTGTGGCCGACGCCGTCGATCCACAAGGAAGCACCACCGATGATCGGTCCGCCCGCGGACGAGCTGCTCACCTTCGGGTACGGGGCGGTGAGGACGGTGAACTTGCCCTTCGCGGCGTCGACGTACCCGCGCAGCACGCTGGTGGACTCCAGGTGCATAGCGACCGTACCCGCTTTGAAGGCCGCCTGGGCGTCGTCGGTCTTGCGGCCGGTGTTCGTCGCGTAGCCGCCCTTCACCAGGTCCGTCCACCACTGCGCGACGCGTACGGCCGTCTCCTGGTCGAACTGCACCTTCGAGGCCAGGCCCTTGCGTCCGTTGCTGTTGTCGCAGTACTCCTTGCCATCGGTGGCGAGCAACTGCTCCAGCAGCCAGCCGTAGATCGCGGCGCCGAAGCCGTACTGGGTCGTCTTGCCGCTGGCGTCCTTGACCGTCAGCTTCTTCGCCAGCTCGCCGATCTCGGTGAGGTCCTTCGGCGGCTTCGTCGGGTCGAGGCCGGCACGCTCGAACGCCTCCTTGTTGAGGTACAGCAGGGGCGTCGAGGAGTTGAACGGCATCGACCACATCTTGCCGTCGACCGAGTAGTAGTTGGCGATGTTCGGCTCGATGTCGGCCGCGTTGAACCCGTCTTTTTCGATGAACTTGTGCATCGGCACGACCTGCTTGGAGTCGACCATGAAGCGGCTGCCGATGTCGTAGATCTGGACCAGGGCCGGCGTGCTCTTCTGCTGGACCGAGGCCTTGTACTTCGCGATCGTCTCGTCATAGCTTCCCTGGAAGACCGCCTTGACCTCGACTTTGCCCCCGCTCTGGGCGTTGAAGTCGGCGACGAGCTGGTCGACGGCGGTGGCGTTGCCCCCCTTCATCGCATGCCAGAACTCGATAGTGGTCTTGTCGGTGGCCTTTTCCAGCACCTCGGCGCCGGGCGCGTCGAGGGCGTCCTTGCCGCTGTCGGTGCCGGACCCGGAGTCGCCGCACGCCGTCAGCGCGGCGGCGGCTACGAGGGCGACGAACGCCGTCATAGTCCGGCGGAGCCGGGGTTTTCTCATTGGTTCTCCTTCTCAGAGGGTCAACGCAGCGCGCCAGCGGTGAGCCCGCGGACGATGTAGCGCTGACCGAAGATCACGACGGCCAGCGTGGGGAGCAGGGAGAGCGCGACGCCGGCGAGGATGAGACCCGGCTGCGCAGCCTCGGCATCGTTGAGCTGGGAGATGCCGATCTGAAGCGTCTGGAATTCGGTGTCGCGGATCAGGATCAGCGGCCAGAAATACTGGTTCCACGCCGAGAGAAAGACATAGACCCCGACCGCCGCGATCGAGGGCTTGGACAGGGGCACGATGACCCGCCACAGCAGGCGCCAGTGACCGCACCCGTCGATCACTGCGGCGTCCCGCAACTCGGTCGGGAACTGCAGAAATGCCTGACGCAGCAGGAACGTGCCGAACGCCGAGGCGAGGAAGGGCAGCACGAGGCCGAGGTAGGTCAGCCCACCCCGCGTCAGGCCCCAGCCGGAGATGGCCAGGTAGTTGGGGATGATGATCGCTTCCCACGGCACCATGAGGGTGCCGAGGAACAGGCTGAATGTCGCCGCCTTCGCGGGCAGGCGAAGAAACGCGAAGGCGTACGCGGCGAAGATGCTGGTGATGATCTGGGCCACCGTGATGACCCCGGCCTGGACGGCGGAGTTGACGTAGAAGCGGCCGAGCGGCACCGAGCGGAACACGTCGGTGATGTTCTGCCAGTGCAGGTCGTGCGGCACCAGCGCGGGCGGGTAGGTCGCCAGGTCACCGGGGCCCATGACGGCGCCGACGAAGCCGTAGTAGACCGGGAACAGAACGGGGATCGCGGCCAGGCCGAGCACGACGTAAACAGTGACCTGACCGAGGCTGAACTTTTTCATCGGTAGTGGACCCGCCGTTCGAGGATGCCGAATTGGACGGCCGTACAGCCGAGCATGATGACCAGCAGCACGACGGCCTGGGCGCTGGCTGCACCGAAGTCGGAGGATCCGAAGGCGAACGCCTTCTCGTAGATCGAGTAGACCAGCGTCGTCGTGGCCTGGTCCGGTCCGCCCTTGGTCAGGATGTGGATCTGCCCGAAGCTCTGCAGCGCGTGGATCGTGGACACCACGACGAGGAAGAACAGTTGCGGGGAGAGCAGCGGCACGGTTATCCGCGACGCCAGCCGCCAGCCGGTCGCACCGTCGAGCCGCGCCGCCTCGACCACCTCGGGCGAGATGGCCGCGATTCCGGCGGAGAGCACGAGGATGTTGTAACCGAAGTTCATCCACACCGTTGCGGCGCAGACGGCGAGCAGCGCGATCGACGGGTCGGTGAGCCAGTTGACCCGGTCGATCCCGAGGGATCCGAGCACGCCGTTCGCCACTCCGATCGCCGGGTTGTAGATGACGGCGAAGACGACCGACGCGGTCGCCACCGAGAACGCGAACGGCAGCGCGAACGCGGTGCGCAGCGCCCGCACCCCGCGTATGCGCGCCTCCAGCAGCAGCACCACGAAGAGCGCGCCCAGGACGGCCGGCACCACCGAGAACAGCGTGAACATCGCCGTCGTGGCCAGAACCTTGCCGAACTCCCCGGACAGCATCTCCCGGTAGTGCTCCCCGCCGACGTACGCGGACGGGGCACCGAAGATGTCGTTTCCGTGCACGGACAGATAGAGGGTCCGCCCGAGCGGCCAGAACACGAACAGGGCGAAAATCGCCACTGAAGGCAACAGCAGCAGCCACCCGAGACCGGGTTCGCCGAACCGTGCGAGCCGCACTCGTCGGGGGGTGGAGCGCATGGACTCGGCGGTCGGCGAGCGGTCGCCCGGTGGCGCGCTGACGGTGAGAGGGGGAGGCACGGCAGCACAGTACCAACGGCATCGAGCAAGGGAAGTCCCTTGATCAGGACCCAAGGCTGTAGGGGTGTCCTGCTGGTTCAGGAAGGCCGGACAGTGAGCTTCCTGACGAGGTTCTCACGTCCTCCGCGGACCGGCAGTTGCTTGCTGACCCCAGGTTCAAGCCGCTGGTCGCCCTCAGCGCGGCCGGTGCCCGGCGGCCTACTTGAGGGCGTGCCGTTCGGCCGCTCGCTGCTCGGAATCCGCACCGTCGTGCTCGCTTTGATCTCAGACCACGACCCGGACGCCCGGCCAGCGCTCGGCGGGGCGGTGCCGGGCCAACCGTTGTCGGGAGAACTCGGGACTGACCCGGGTGGGGTTACGCCGCCAAACACCGTCGAGCAGGTCATCGAGGCCGTGCGGCGCACAGACAGCGACCCGGTCGTTGGCGTCGAGCCGCACCGCCACGGCGGTGGCGTACTCGGGCCAGGTGGCGACCGCCTCGGCGATGGTACGCAACGGCGGGACCGGGCCACCGCCGAACTTGGCGGGATACCAGGTGTGCACGGCGGCCTGATTCTTCGCCTCCCAAGGGGGTTCCGGCCAGATTGCCACCAACCGCCCGGTGGCCTGGTCGTCGTACTCCCGGCTCAGGTCCGCGGGGTCGACGAAAACGACGTCGACGTCCCGCACCGACGACGGGTCGAAGCCGTCGCCGTACCGCTCGCCCCACACCAGGTCGCGGAGGGTGCCCGCACCGACCCAGGCGTCCGGCAGTCCGGAGTCTCGGACGACGCCGAGCGCCCGCATCAGCCACGGGCTCTTCTGGACCAGTCCACGCAACTCGTCCTCCCGCACGTGCCCACCCTAAAGGACGTCTCGTAACGCGGTGAAGGCGTTGGCCATGGCCGCGCTGGTGCTCACCCGGTGAGGGCGATGTTGTGGAGGTGGGCGATGGCGGAAGCGGTGTCGGTCAATGTCCGGGCGGCACGGCGTTAGTCGCGCAGGATCTTCCAGTACCGAGGAAATCGGCGACGAGACTCCCTGCCTTCCTCGGCCGCAACCAGGGCACGCCGATCCTGATGTCATCGCTCACGAGCCCCGGGGCGCAGAAGCCGGCGTCGATGAAGCCGGCAGGAGGTATAGGAAGGACAACACCGGGGCGGACGTGCGCCGGTCGGCTTACAGTCTGGGAATGTGGGATTCTGTTGCCGCGCCGGTGGTGGGCCTGATGGCCGCCGTGGCCGCGGCTGCCCCGACGCCGCCACCGTCCGCCCCGGTGGACGCCGCGCCGGTGCTGACGTCGACACCGTTCGGCGCGCTGCCCGGGCAGCAGGTGACTCACACCGTCACGATCGCCGGTAGCGGCACCCTCACGGCGACGCGGGTCACGTTCACCACGACGGCTGATCTCGACGGTGTCACCGCCCGGGCCGAGCCGGGTCAGTGTGCTGCGTCCCCTCGTACCGTCGTCTGCGACCTCGGTGACCTCCGCCTGGGCACTGCCGAAGCGGTGCCGCGGATCACGATCACCGGCCGGTTCCGCCCGGGTGCGCCGCCGGGCACGCTGGTCCGCAACCGGGTCAATGTCACCTCGGTGGAGTCCACCGCGACGGGCGCCCAGATCGCCAGCAACGCGTATCTGCTCCCGGGGGCGACGCCCACGCCCACCGATCCGCCGCTGGAATCGCCGGGCGTGGCGAGCGACGTCCCGCCGTCCGGACGGTCGATGCGGGTGCCGGCCGTCGCTGCGGTGGTGGTTGCCGGCGCGGTCGCGGCGGGTGCGCTGCTGACGCGTCGTCGGCGGCGGCGTCACGGCCCGCCGACGCCCGGCCGGCTGTAACGACCAGGCACCGGGAGAGTGGCCCCTTCGTTGCCGGCATGTGCGCTGGTCCGGTCAGTGGCCGCGGTAGAGGGCGTCGATGTCGGCGCCGTAGTGCTCCTGCACTACCTTGCGTTTGATCTTCAGCGTGGGGGTGAGTTCTCCGTCGGGTTCGGTGAAGTCCCGGGGCAGGATGCGAAAGGTCTTGACCTGTTCTGCCTTGGACACCGTCTGGTTGGCGCGGTCGATGGCGGTCTGGATCTCCTCGCGCAGCTGCGGGTTGTCCCGCAGGTCGGCGACCTTCGCGCTCGCAGGGTGGCCGTGGTTGGCCCGCCATCGCTGCCACGCCTGCGGGTCGATGGTGACCAGCGCCGCCACGTAGGGACGGCCGTCGCCGAGGAGCATGCATTGGCTGATCAGGGGGTACGCGCGGATCCTCTCCTCCATCGGCGCGGGTGCAAGGTTTGTGCCCGCCGCGGTCACGATGATGTCTTTCGTGCGGCCGGTGATGCGCAAGAAACCGTCCTCGTCGAGGCTGCCCAGGTCACCGGTGCGCAGCCACCGGCCATCGTCGAACGTGTCGCGGGTGGCGTCGGGGTTGTTCCAGTACCCGGCGAACACGACCTCTCCACGGACGAGGACTTCTCCATCATCGGCGATGCGGAGCTCCACCCCGGGCAGCGGGCGGCCGACGGTGCCGATCCGCATCGCCGAGGGCCGGTTCGCCGTCACCGCCGGAGATGTCTCGGTCAGCCCGTACCCTTCCAGCACCGTGATCCCGGCGCCGCGGAAGAAGTGCCCCAGCCGCTCCCCCAGCGGCGCGCCACCGACGATCGCCATCGCGCACCGTCCGCCGAGGGCGGCGCGGATCTTCCGGTACGCAACGACGTCGCACACGCCGTGCACAATCCGCCGCAGTGCGCCCGGGCCTCGCGGGGTGTCCATGGCGCGGCTGTACCCCACCGCCACCCGCTCGGCGAAGGTGAACAGCCATCCCTTGCGCGCGTCGTCGGCTTCCTGCCGGGCCCGGTTGTACATCTTCTCGAACATCCGCGGCACCGCGAGGACGAAGGTGGGACGGTACTTGCGCAGCTGCTCCCGCACGCCGGTGGTGTCGGCGCTGTGCACCATCGTCACGCGGGCGTGCACCACACCGACCTGGATCAGCCGGGCGAACGCATGCGCCAGCGGCAGGAACAACACCGTCGACGCACCCGGATGCAACACCTCCGGCAGCACCGCGGTCGCGCTGCTGACGTCGCAGAGGATGTTGCGGTGCGTCAGCACGCAGCCCTTCGGCCGGCCCGTCGTGCCGCTGGTGTACACGATCGTGGCGACATCGCCGCTGGACACCGCCCGCCGTCGGGCGTCGATCTGCGCGTCGTCGACGTCGCGGCCCAGTCCCGCCAAGGCGAGCAGGCCTCCCGCCTCGATCTGCCAGGTGTGGCGCAGCGCCGGCAGGTCATCGCGCAGGCCAGCAAGTATCGCGGCGTGCTCGGCTGTCTCTACCACACACCCCACCGCGGCCGAATCCCGCAGGATCCACCCCAGCTGATCCGGGCTCGAGGTGTCGTAGACGGGAACGGTGACCGCACCAATTGACCACAAGGCGTAGTCGACGAGGGTCCACTCGTAGCGGGTGCGGCTCATCAACCCCACCCGGTCGCCGTGCCCGACACCGGCGGCGACGAAGCCCCGCGCGAGGCTCAGCACGTCGTCGCGGAACTGCCGACAGGTCACCGGCAGCGCACCACCCCGCACCCCCCGCCGCGCCGGCCAGGACCGGGAAACCGGATCCGGACGGAGGAACTGCACCGCCTCAGGATCCTGGCGGGCGTTTTCCCACACCACCTCCGCCAAACCCGGCACCTGGGCGCCGGTAACCACCGGCTCGACCCTCGCGTCTTGCACGACAGCTCCCCCGCTCGCCGCACCGTTACCCACAAGGCACGAGGTCATCATGACCTGACCAGCGGCTCAACCGGCCGCGAACACCGGAACTTCCCCCGGGCGGGAGCGCAGGCGGTAGAAGCGACTGATCAAATGCCGCGGTCGGAGGAGCCGGCCGAGCTGGGCAGAGGATCTCCGCACTGCGCCGACGTGCGCGGGATCCGCATCGGGCATGCTGGCACCCTGCCCGATCACCGTGGAAGACCAGCCGACGACGGCGTCGCGGGGATCGGGGCCGGTCACGTCACATGGGCCTTAACCTGGGGAAATGGGCTCTCCGCGGGCAGCGAGCGACGCCGGGACGGTGGTGGCGCCCGGTACGTCCGGACCGCGTCGGCCGCTGCTCGCCGCTGGGTTGCTGGCCGGCTCCGGTCTGGTGAACGTGGTCGCCTCCTATGCCATTACGGTGGCGGACTCGTTCATGGTGGTGACCCGTGGGGGCGTCTACGAGGTCGACATCACTGGTTGGGCGTGGCTGCACGTGGCGTTCGGCGCGGCGGTCACGATCGCCGGGCTCCTGGTGGTCACCGGTCGACGGTGGACGGCGCGGGTCGCGATCGTCTGCGCCGTACTGACGATCGGCATCGACGTGCTCGTCTTCCCCTTCGCGCCGTTCCGGGCCGTCCTGGTGGTCGCGCTGAGCGGCTCGGCCATCCGTCTGCTGATCAGGCACCACCGCGCCCGACCGTCCGGCTGAACGACCGCACCGCCGCGGCCGCCCGCCCGGTTCACCGCCGCGCCGTCGCCCGCTATCCGGAGCGCCGGGGGTCGGCCCGCGCCGGCGCGTCCGCTCACCGCGGTTCGCAGATGCGGCCGGTGAAGGCCGGGTCGGCCTCCCGGGTGGCCGCCCACACCGGGTTGATCGACAGGGCGAGCGACGGTGCCTGCCAGGCCGCACCGAGGCGTTGGAACAGGTCGTACTCCCGCCTTGGCACGTCGACCTTCTCGCCGGCCAGGAAGGCGACCACGCGCGACTGGGAGGCCCGCCGGCCGAGCACGCCACCGTGGAAGGCGGGCACCTGGAAGACCGGTATCCGGGCGTACTCGCCGGGTGGTGCCTCGGCGGCGCTGGCGGTGGGCAGGAAGGCGATCATGCGTACCGCGGCGACCGGGCACAGGGTGCGGTTGCGGTAGAAGGGCGCCTCGACGAGAACCGAGCGGACGAACGGCTCGTCCGGGCCGGTCTTCACCTTCTTCGGCAGATTCGCCAACGCGAAGATCCCCCGCAGTTCCCATCCCGCGGCCACCCCCCAGCCCTCGTGGCCCGGCGGCGGGTAGTAGGCGCGCCCGGGCCGGATCAGCGGGCTGAACATCAGCGCCGCCTCCACCGGGGACGGCTTCGGCCACTTCTCCAGGTAGGTGCTCGCGACCATCGCGCCCTCGCTCTGCCCGAGCAGGGCCACCGGCCGGCCGGTCCTGCGGTGCAGCGCGTCGACGTGCGCCGCGAGCAGGGCGGCGCTGGAGTCCAGGGACCGGTGGGTGTCCTGCGGCCGGTACGGCAACGGCCGGCCCTGGCCGTCGAGGCCCCGGTACGAGAAGCGCTCGACCCGCGGATCCGCGGGCGGCTGCCCGTCCCAGCTCGAGTCGTGCCCGGCGAGGGCGATCACCGCGTGCGGAACACGGTCGGGGAGCCGCTCGGCGACGATGGGTGGACGCCACTCCCCCTGCTCACCCGCCGCGATGCCGATCACCGACTGAGCAGCCACGGCCGCGGCCATGACCAGGACGATCGCCACCGGCGTCACCGGCACCCGCGGCCAGCGGACCCGCGCGGGCCGCACGGCCGCGGACACGACCTGTCGCCAGAGCAGCGCATTCGCCACGCCGGCCGCGCCGGCCACCGCGACCACCCACCAGCCGGGGGTACTCGCGATCAGCGCACCGGCGACAGTGAGCACGGCGAAGTTGAGCAGCGACCAGCCCAGCAGCTCGATGGTGGGCAGGCCCCGCCCCCACTGTCCGACCACTCCCGCCCGCTGCAGGAACGGGGCGAGCAGCAGCATCGGGATCAGCGAGGCGAGCAGGTACCAGGAGAGCGCGACCGCCGAGAAGGCCAACGACAGCGCCGCCCATGGCGAGATGATCACCGCGGCGAGCGCCGCGACCTCCACGTTGCGCGTGACCAGCCAGCGGAACGAGGGACGGTCCACCCCCTCGGGCCAGGCCAGCGAGGTCAGCCCCGCCGACAGCAACCCGCGGATCCCGATGAGGGCCAGCAAGCCGAGCAGGAACGACAACCAGGAGTTGTGGTAGACCATCAGCCAGCGCAGGTCGTGGTAGGAGTCGTACGGCCAGACCGCGGTGACCTGCGGGGCGACGCCCTGGGCGGAGTGGAACCCGATGCCGACCAGCACGGCCGCCTCCACCACCGGCGGCAGCACGGCGAGAACCAGCAACGCCGCCAACCGGCCATGTGTCGATTCCACGGCCGCTCCTCGCGCCCTCGCTGCCTTGGGCTTCTTGCAGGATCTCGCGGATCCGGCCCGACCGGGCCGGAATCCTGATGGCGAACGGCACGGCGAGTGGTCGGGCACTCCCACTACGCCTTAGAAGAGGGTCATCGTCGGTAATCATCGGGCCGGTGGTGACACAAGCCGGGGTGAGAGTTGCCGAAACAGTCGGGAGTTCGGATGGGGCCACCGGGAAAACGCGACGAGGGCTGGTTCACCAGGACCTACGCCGCCGAGTACGCACACATCGTCAAGTACGGCCAGCGTCGGCTCGCCAATGCGGAAGCCTCGGCTGAACTCGCCCAGGAGGTGTTCGTCATCGCCTGGCGGCGCCGCCGCGATGTGCCGGACCGCAGCCTGCCCTGGCTGTACGGGGTGGCCCGGCGCCTACTGGCAAACCAGTGGCGGGCACGGCGGGCTGCTCCGGACGTACTGCCGATCACCGATGCGGACCTTCTGCAAGAGACGGGTTCCTCTGGCGCAGACGCGACCGTGGGGGTCGCAGACCTCCTGGCCGCCCTGGTCACCCTCACCGACCTCGACCAGGAGATCCTCCGGCTGGTCGGATGGGAGGAGCTGACGGTTTCCGAGGCCGCCCAGGTCCTCGGCTGTACCCGCGCCGCCGCGGCGGTGCGCCTGCACCGCGCCCGTAGGCGCCTCACCGAAGCGATGTCGAGCTGCGTTGTACCGCCGGCGCAGCACCCCGTGCTCGCGAGTCCTCGAAAGGCTCTGTGATGTTTGGAGAACAGCGAACCCGTACCCTCCTCGGTCCGGTTGACCCGGCCCGGAACACTGCCGTCGCACCGCCCCGGCTCTCGGCGCGCGACCTGCTCGACCGCGCCGAGGCCTCCGCCGAGCCGGTCGTCAGTCGTCGCCACGCACGGCCGACCCGCCGACTGGTCCTGACGGCCGGGACGCTGGCCGTGGTGGCTGGCGCCTCAGCAATCGTCCACACGTTTGACGCATCCACCCAGGACGCCTCGAAGATCGTCAGCCCGCCGGGCGCGCAACCGGGGATGGTACTCGTGCCCGTCGCGTACCAGTTCGACTCCAACGCGTATGCCGCCGGCGCCCAGCTGCGCGCGCTGGCCAGCAAGCTCATCGACGCGGAGCACGACAACCGCACCGGGCGCTACATGTATCACCACATGAAGGTGTGGGGCGACCCGGTGATGACGTCCGCCGACGGTCGCTATCACGTTGCTTTCGCCGACGAGACGAAGGTCTGGCAAGCCGCCGACGGGACCGGTACGCAGATCACGATCCAACTCGAGCCGCAGTTCCCGGACCAGGAGTCCCAGGACTACTGGCAGCGCAATCTCAAGGCCAACGATGCCGCGCCCGCCAGCGTGCCGCTGCCACCGTTTGACCTCGCGCCGCTGCCGTCGGATCGGGCGCAGCTGAGCGAACTGCTCAAGGTCAGGTTCGGCGCGGGCCCCGTAAGCAAGGAGGTCAGCACGGTGTTCGGGCGGTACGCCGTCCCGCGCCAGACCCGCGCGGAGATTCTGCGGGTCCTCGCCGACGTACCTGGGTTCCTGTGGCGGGGCGAGGTGACCGACCGGGCCGGCCGGAGGGGCGTAGCCATCACCTTCGACGACCGCGAGCACGACGGGCAGTCCTTGCTGATATTCGACCCGAACACAGGTGAGCTGCTAGCCCACGAGCGGCTGACGCTCTCGCCTATACGGATCAGCGCGTACAAGGTAATCCTCGGTACTGCCTGGACCAATCGACTCGGCTGATCCGCCGGCACCGGGGCCACTCCTTGAGAAGGCCTCCTGGTTGCCGGAGCGGTTCCTCGACGGCTCCACTCCACAACCGGAGGCCTTCATCATCACGCCCATCATGGCGTGCGGTCTTCGATCGGGAACTACAGGGACTTGATCAGGTCGGGGACGTGCCGGCGCTGCCGGATGAGCAGCACGATCGCCAACAGGGTGTACGCGGCCGCAATCACGTAGCGGACGTGCGGTGAGGGCAGCACGAACTGGGCGGCGAACAAGCCGAACAGCAGGGCAGCTTCGCCGCGGGTCAGCCGGAGGTCGGCGAGGACGGCCACGCCGAGCAGGGTTTGGGCGGTGGTGAGCACCAGCTCCTCGGTCTGCCGGGCATCCAGGGGCAGCCCTGCGAACTGGCCGCCGCCGAGGTAGTAGGCGATCGGCAGACAGGCGATGAGCAGGGTCCACTGGTTGAGCTTCGCGGCGAGCAGGGCGCCCATGCCGTCGTCGGCGCGTCCGCGCAGGGCGAAGGTGATCGCGACGATGACCTCGGGTGCCTCCGAGGCGATCGGGGCCAGCCACTGCACGAGCAGGAACTCGTCCATGCCGAGGTCGCTGCCGGCGCCGATAAGGGCGTCGCCGAACGGTTCGGCTGCGGCGAGGATGACCACGCCGGCGGCGACGAACAGCGCCGCGACCAGGCTGCGGCGGCGTCCGGCCGGCTGCACCGCGACAGTGGCGGCCACTCCGACGAGTTCCTCTTCGCCTTCCTCGTTGCCGCGGATTCGCCACAGGTATGCGGCGAACAGCCCGCCGAGCACCAGGGTGTCGTACCAGGCCAGCCGACCGGTCAGCGGGATGACCAGGGCATAGAAGGCGGCGGCGGCGAGGAAGACGATCTCGGTGCGGCGGTGCGACTCCAAGGTGACCGCGTCGCGGTCCCCGCGGGCGCCGCGCCGCCGCACCGCGAAGATGGCGAAGGCGACCAGCAGCGGCCAGGCCACCCCGATGAGCAGCCGGTTGGCGCCCGTCATGTTCGCGGCGGCGTAGGCGGCGTAAGCGGGGTCGTGCCCCGCGGTGTAGGCGAAATAGATGTCCACGGCGTACTCGGGCAGCATCGCCACCAACGCCAGGATGGCCAGCGCGAGGCTGCCGGAGATGTCCACCCGGGCGGCCTCGGAGGCCCACATCAGCAGCGCCACCGCGGCGAAAACGGCGCCGCCGAACACCGCCACCGCGGCCACCGGCGGCAACTCCACCCCGGCCAGTCGCATCGCCACGGCGGAGACGGCGACAGCCACGATGACGCCGACGCGGGCCGCTGCCCCACGACCGGTCACGGTGGTTTCGATCTCAGAGCTCATCGCCGCCCCGGTAGTGCTTGCCACGTGGGCCGTGTCGCTCGTCGCTGGCTCGGCGGCGGTCATCGGGACGTTGCGCAAGCTCAGCAACACCGCCACGGCGACGCCCCAGACCAGCAAGCTGTCCGCCAGGTTGACCGTCGGCCACCAACTGAGGTGAAGGAAGTCGACCAGGGCACATCAGGGCGATGGCGGCGGCAGCGCCCAGCCATCCCCATCGTCGTGACGTCGCGGCGACGTGCGGCCCGATCACCGCTGACCGTCGCCGTAGGTCGGGCACAGCGCCACGCTTTCCCCGGTTGCCGCGAGCAGCGCCTCAGCGGCCACGAGACGATCCATCAGCTCCATGCGTGTCAGGAAGTAGAACGACTGCCGGCCCACCGCCCGGAAATCCACCAGGCCGCACTCGCGCAGGCAGCTCAGATACGCCGACACCGTCGACTGCGCCCACCCCAACTCCTTGACCAGATCCACCACCCGTGCCTCACCGGTGGCCAGCCGGCGCAGGATCGCCAGCCGGGTCGGGTCGGCCAGACCGCGAAACAGCGCCGCACCCGCGCTAGTGCGGTGCGGTGCGGTCTTCTCCTTGCATCATCGCCATGAGGCGATGAAACCGTATCGGCGACAGGGGATCGCGAGATCCGATTACATCACAAATGTCCGATGGTTGGGTGGAAGCGCCAAGGTACCCCGGGTTGTCGCTGTCAGCGCGTGTCTGAGTTTCTTGATCTTTCGCGGGTGCGCCCTGGCAGGGCCAGGGCGCACCCAGATGATCTAGTCCTGACCGGCCAGGTCGGCTACGGACCCGGCAGCGGCCGCCGAGCCGGGCGTGACGGCTGAGCCGGACGGCGGACTGGCGGCGGGTTCGAAGACGACCCGGGACCGCAACTGCCGGAACCCGGTCCGTTCCAGTTCCGCCAGTACCGCCACCCGGTGGGCGTCGACGTCGGCGACCACCTCCCGGGCGCCGCCGGCGGCCAGCACCCCGACCGCCTCGGCCAGCAGTTCACTCCGCACGGCCTCGTCGAGCAGGCCGAGGTAGGCTATGAGCGGGTAGCAGGCATCCCCGGCCGTTCCGACCAGGCCGACCGGCTCCCCTGAGTCCAACGCGATGCGCCACTCCCCGGGAGAGCTGTTCAGCCAGGCCAGCGGGGCGGTGGCCAGGTCCACTCCGCCGACCGCCCGCGCTATCTCCACGCCGGTCAGCACGTCCGGCTCAGCGATTCGGGCGACCAGGGCGTTGATCTCCGCCACGTCGGCGGCTGGGCGGAAGGTGTACCGCCCGGAAGCCGCCGGCAACGGCGTACCCGTCCAGGAGCATCTCAGCCGCTCCCCGCGCTCGACCAGCCCGACGAGCCGGGCCGCCGTCATCGGCGCCTTGACGACGGCCAGCACCTCCGGCCGGCGCCGCCAGTGCGCCGGCATGGCGGCGTAGTACAACTGGGGACCGCCGAATGCCTCGTGGGCGGCGCGTAGCAGCGCGGCACCCACCTCCGGCTCGGCGTCCAGGTCGAACCGTTCCAGCCAGGGGGCGCCGACGGCACCCGGCGGGAGGAGCCAGGCCGCCCGGCCGATCACGCGGCCGGCTCGGAGGGCGACCCAGGTGTTCTCGGGCCGGTAGCCGCCACCGGCGATCCCGTCGGCGTAACCGACCTGGCGCAGTTGGGGCAGCGGGTCAGGCATGGACTCGAACAGATTTTCCTCGCCCGCGACGAGCGGACGGATGACCAGATCGGTCATAGGTTGATCCTCCGGAAAGCGAGCGCCCCGGGGTCAGATCCGCGTGGACGCCGGGGCGCGGAGGGGGCGCAGAACATCGGACATGTTCCGACCTCCTCCCAGCTCGACGGCGTGCCCGGGAATCTACTCGACGCAACCGTCCGCCGCAAGACGATTGATCATCTAGTCGATCTCGATGGTGAGTTGGGGCCGCGTCGAGGGGGGTAACGGGCGGGCGTCGTTGGGGCGGCGGCGCATGACGGACGGCGACGCCGGGTATGGTGTGGTGTGTCGGTGTCGCTGGGCGGTCGCCCGCGATCGAGACACCGCCATCGGGCGCCAATGCGAGCGCCGGCTTGTTACGAAATTGCGCGGCAAGAGTTCCCCGCGACCCAACGTGCCCCTCTGCTGAAATAGGACTGCTGCATGACATCGAACGGCAATGATCGACCGGCGTTGTTTCTCGCCACGCCGACCACCGAAGGGCTCGACGGCCCGGACGTGGCTTTCGACGGCAGCGAGGAGGCGATGCGGCGGCTGCGCGATCCGTTCGCGGTGAACCCGGCCCGCCCGGCGCAGCGGCCAGCGGCAACGGCGGGTGACAACTCGGAGCAGCGCTACTGACCCCAGCGGATTCCCGTGGCGGGAGACGGCTCCCCATCTGGCCGACGACGTGGATCAGGAGATCGGGTCGGAGCGGGTCAACAGATGCCCGGACGTCGATCCTCACCTGGCGGTTACTCCGTGCAGGGCGCGCCGCGCCAGGAGCTGGCTTAGCCGATCCAACTCATTCGTGTGATGCGGCGGTGCACCGAACCCGCGGCCAGCTCCGCTTCGACCCCGATCAGGTCCTGGGTACCCTCCTTGTACATCTCCATCGGGGGGTAGCCCTCGGCGGTGGCCATCCGGAGCACGCCCTTGTCCTTGAGGGCGGCCGGCACCAGGTCGGCGGCCTTGGCGCCGGCGGCGACCGAGGCGTAGCCGCCGGCCTGCGGCGTCTGGCCGCTCGTCGAGCGGGCGCAACCGGTGAGGGCGAGCGGGACCGACGGTGACGCGAAGCGCATGCTTCCCGAGCACCGGGAACCTCGTGCTGGACGACTGGCGATCCGGGGTCGGCCAGCGTGAACGGCCTGCAGGCTTCCCATGGTGAGCATCAGGTACGTAGTTGCTCGGCGGGTGACACGAGGAGTCCCCGGCTGGGGATGATCAACGTAAGGGGCAGCGGTCCCTTGCCTCCACGGACTACCGTCAGATCCTGACAGTTCGGAAAGGAGGGACGATGATTTCCTTCTCAGGACGCACTACTCACCAACGCCACCGCCGTTCACGCACCGCTCTCGGGGTGGCAATCCTCATGGCCACGGGCGGCCTGGTCATCCCCGCCAGTTCAGCGTCCGCTGGCGTCCGCACCACCACAGAAGTCAGGACGGCTCCTGCCGCCGCCCGGACCTTGGCCACGGCAATCGCACAGCCCGTACTGCGGCAGGGTTCGCGCGGCACAGCGGTGACCAGCCTTCAGCGCAGGCTCGCCGCGCTGCACTACGACGTGGGCCCCATCGACGGGGTCTTCGGACCCTCGACGCACCACGGGGTCGTCGCCTTCCAGAAGGTGAACAGCCTGGTCCGGGACGGGATCGTGGGGCCGAAGACCTGGGCAGCCCTCGCCCGACCGCTGATCCCGAAGCCGAAGTACACGCACTCGGGCTACTCCGTCGAGGCGAACCTGACCAAGCAGGTCCTGTACCTGGCGCGCCAGGGGTCCGTGGTGCGCATCCTGGACGCCTCCAGCGGCAAGGCCAGCACCCCGACGCCGACCGGCAACTACAAGACCCAGCGCCGCATCGACGGCTGGCGGCAGAGCTCGCTCGGCCTGTTGTGGCGGCCGAACTACTTCTACTACGGCTACGCGGTGCACGGCGCGACGTCCGTCCCGACCTACCCGGCCAGTCACGGCTGCGTCCGGGTCACCGTACCGGCCATGAACCGATTGTGGTCGATCGTTGGCGTCGGTACGCCGGTGCACATCTACCGCTGACGCCCGCCCCACGACAGAGGCTCCCGGTCTACCCGGGAGCCTCTGTCGTGGCCGCGCTGTCACCGGAGCCAGCGCCCGGGACAGACGACGTTGACCGCATCCTCGTGGCCGGCTTGCCCGCCACGCGGTCGGCGCCATGGTCCCAATGCTCCAGCCGGAAGCCGCGACCGCCGTCGCTACGGGTCCAGCCCTGCCGGCGTGCCTCGGCGTCGGCTGCGGTCGTCATCGGGGTGACGTCGACGAAGGCCCGTCGGCCTGGCTGCGCCCCGACTGTCCCGCCATCGCCGGGACGACCCGCCGCATCGCCCGGGAGCAACGGGCCAGACGGCAAGCCTGCCGCACCTTCACCTGGGCCTGATCAGCCCATCTCCACCACGCTCTGATTGACCTGAACCTTCGGCAGTCGATCGCTCGGACTGGCATCTGCTACAACAATGCGACGGCCAGATCGTTCTTCGCCGCACTCAAGACCGAACGGGACATGCAGACCCAGTACCCGACCTGCGAACGCCACGCCGAGGCGTTGCCCATTACATCGAAGTACATTACTATACCAACCGTCTCCATTCAGGACGCGGCTATAAGACGCCGGAAGAGGTCCATCACGAGTACCTGAACCGACAGCTCGCAGCAAAGGAAACAGGTTCAGCGACTGTCCGGAAGACGCGCGGCGGCCCCAGACCACGTGCCCAGCGAGGCATCGCGAAGACGAAACGCACCCGTCCAGCAAGCCGTTTCCCGCCCCACACGTTGAAGATCCAGCTTACTGGGCTCGGTCCTGCTACCCAGCCCGGGTCAAGAACGACCGAACACAATCTGGCAAACCCGGCCAGACCATCACGAAACGCCGAACCCAAACTTTGTCCGCACTGGACCAACGACTCACCAACGCTTGCCCGCGGCTATTTCTAACCCAACGGAGATGAGCCACCAGGGTCAGGGCGCCGATTGATCGGCGTCACGGACGAACTATCCCGGAATGGGTGGGGAACCGGAAGGGGTGGGGGATGAGGGGGATCCCGGCCGCGTCCTTGGTCATCGGCATTGCCTCCTCGCCGGCCGAACGCAGACAGCTCGCACAACTGCTCGGCGGGACCGAGGCGTTCCTGATCGTCTCGAGCGTCGATCAGGCGCGGGAATTCCTCGACCTTGCCGAGACGCCCGACGCCGCGGCGATGGCTCCGCCCGCCCAGACCGTGCTGGCCGAGGCCGTGGGAAGCACCATTACACCGCCACCACCCGATCTGAGCGTCGACTCCGACCGGCGGGTGCTGCGCTGGCTGGACCGCGAGATCGAACTGACCCCACTCGAGCATGACCTGCTGCTGTGCCTGGTCGGCGCGCCCGGACAGGTCTGGACCTACCAGCGGCTGCACCTCGAGGTCTGGGGCAACGAGCACCTCGGCCGCGGCTCCGACATGCACTCCCTGGTACGGAGGGCACGGCACAAGCTCGCCCGGCTGGATGCCTCGGCGACGATCCACGCGGTCCGCGGGGTCGGCTTCCGCCTCGCCTCGGCCTGACCACCAGTCGCGTCTGAGGCCGCGACTCGCAACCTTCGGAACCGGTCCGGCCCGCCTGGTCGGAAACCAGGCGGGCCGGATCTGTCAGCTGGCGTCAGCTGTCAGCAGCGGGTAGGGGACAGTGCGAAGTTCTCCACCCGCGGGGCGTTGGCGATCGTCGTCTTACGGGTCTGGGGCTGCCAGCCGTCCTTGGCGACGATGATCGTCAGCGGGTTGTGCTGGCGGTCAATCCAGTAGGCGTACTTACCCGCCCCGTCGGTGGCGAATGTCCACGACATCGCCGACGAGTTGACCTGGACGACCGCACCAGGGAGCGGTGAGCTGGCGCCCTGGCAGCTCGTCCCGGTGACAGTGCCCATCAGCTTGCCCCACGACTTCGGAGGCTGCACGTTCATCGTCACCGCCACCGGCTGCACCGTGTACGGCGTGTTCTCCTTGATCGAAACCGACCCGGAGTAGGTGCCCGGCTGGTCGACGTTCGCCGTCATCCCGACGGTGACCGTGACCTTCTCACCCGGCGCCAGCGTGGCTGCCGTCTTGTCGATCGTCATCCAGCTGACGTCCGCGGGGCCCTCGGCACACTCCTCGAGCCCGGGCAGCGCCTCGCTGTCCGGCATCGCGTTGAAGCTGCCCGACGAGCCACCGATCTTGTAGAAGCCACACGCGGCGCCACCGCGGTACCGCGGGGTGTTGGCGTTCGGCAGGTTGGACCACGCGTTGGTGGCCGGGTCGTAGGCGAAGCCGGCGTTGGTGATGGCTCCGCCCTGCACGCCGCCGACAACGAGGAGCTTGCCGTTCGCGACGGCGAACGAGCTGGCCCAGCTGTCCGCCGGCGCGTCGGCGATGGCGGTCCAGGCGTTGGCGCCCGGATCGAAGGCATAGCTTGCCTTCAGTACCGCAGACCCGTCGTTACCGCCCGTGCAGTAGACGACGCCGTCGATCCCGCCGCAGGACAGGAACGCCACCGACTTCGGGTAGGCGGGCAACGTCTCCCACGTGTCGCTGCCCGGGTCGTACCGGACGACGGCGTTGGACATCGGCAGACAGCTCGACGTCGTGCAACCGCCGACGGCGTACAGCTTGCCGTCGACGACCGCCTGCCCGGCGGCGGACCGCGGCGCGGGGTTGTCGGCCTTCTTCGTCCAGGTGTTGGCCGCCGGGTCGTACGACCAGGTGGTGCCATCGGGGCCGGACGCCCCCCAGCCGCCGGTCGCGATGATCTTCCCGTCCACGACGCCCACGGTCATGGCGTTACGCGCACCGGGAAGATCGGCGATCGACGTCCAGCTCTGTGCGATCGGGTCGTACACGTAGTTCTTCGCCGAAGACGCCGATCCGTTGCCGCCGGCGATCGAGTACACCTTGCCGTCCAGGTTCACCACCCGGTTGTCCATCACGTTCGCCGGGTAGTCGGCGATGTCCGTCCAGGGCTCGGCCTGCGGGCCGACCGCGGCGGAGGTTGCCGTGGCCGCCTTGCCGGACGCCGTCGCGGCGAACGACGTCGGGGCGTTCAGCCGCTGCTCCGGTGCGCCGTCGGACGCGAGGACCTCCTGCTTGTTCATCCCGGACCCGTCGGCCCGCAGGAGTACGAACCCGCCGTCCCGTTCACCGAACTCGACGTCAACCGGTGCCCCGCCGGTGTTCGTCACCGTGAACGTCCTGTTGACCTTCCCGGTGGGCATCTGGACCGTCCCACTCACCTCGGTCGGCTGCACCGACAGCCGGCCGGCCGCGAGCTGGAAGTCCGCGGCCGTCGCCCCGTGGGCCTGGACGTCGACCTGCTTGGTCTGGCTGACATAGTTGCCGGCCGTCGCGGTGAACTTGTGCTGGTCGGTCAGCGACGAGAACATCCAGTAGAAGCCGTCCGCCAGCTCGGTGTCGTCCGGGGTCGCCGCGGTGGTGGCCTTCTCCGTCGGTCGGTCGTCGCTGGTGACGGAGGCGCCGTTGACATAACCGTCGTCGTTCTTGTCACGGACGTGACCGAGCACCAGGCCACCGTTGGTCGGCTCGCAGGTGACCTCGCTGCCGATCAGCACGTTGTCGACCTGCCACCACCATTCCCATGTGGCGTTGTAGTAGTGGAATCGGACCTGGACCTGTGCCTGGCCCGCGGCCTGCGGGATCGGGACCTCGGTCACCCGCGGTCCGCGGAAGTCGGCCGCCTGCCGGAGCACGTTGGTCCAGGTGGCACCGCCGTCGACGCTGACGTCGACATCCGCGCGCTCGGGGCTCAGCCAGTTGAAGTCCTGGTTGAACCGGACCACCGGTGTCGCGACGTCGGTCAGGTCGACGACCGGGCTGACGAGCGACGTGTCCTGTCGCCCACTGCTTCCGTAGTTGTCGCTGTCGATGACCGCGAAGTTGCCGTTGCCGCCGGTCAGGTTGCCGCGATCGCCGGTGTCGGTGAACTCCCAGACCTGACCGGTGCCCAGGTGGTCCACCACGGACCAGCCGGCCGGCACGGTGGTGCCGTCGAAGGTCTCGTACTCACCGTCGGAGCCGTACCGGTATCCGGGCGCCGTCGTACAGGCGTTGGCCTGCACCGGCACGGCGACATCGGCGGTGACATTACCCGAGCCGACGACGACCTCCTTGGTCACGGTCTGATAGCCCGGGTACCGCGGCTCGAACTTCAGGCTGTACGTCGCTCCGGCCGGGAGCTTGACGCTGTAGTGGCCATCGGCGGGTGTGGTGTAGTCGGACACACCTGACGGACCCTCGACGCTCACCTTCGCGTAGAGCGGCCAGCCGTGTCCGGAGCCGTCGGTGACCGATCCGCTGACGGTGACGCTCGGCACCGCCGTCAGCGCGACGTTGAGCGTCGTGGTCGCGTCCTTGGTGACCGTCGCCGGGACCGTCTTGCTCTCGTAGCCGAACGCCGTCACGGCGGCCTGGTAGTCGCCGACCGGGAGGAGGGACGAGTACTTTCCGTCGGTCCCGGTGGTCAGCTGGCGGGTCGCCGGACCGGTCAGGGCCACCGTGGCGCCGGCGATCGGGCTACCGGTGGCCGCGTCCGTGATCGTGCCGGCCAGGGTGCCGGTGTCACCGATCGGGGCGGAGTTGAGCAGCGCGAGGGCGTCCAGCCGGCCCTCGCCGTAGACGTTGTTGTCGTCCGCGGTGCCGCCGCACTGGGTGTCGGCCTTGTCGATCGCCGAGTTGTCCAGCAGCGCACGCGTCGCCGCGACGTCACCGACCAGCCCTGCCGCCGCCGACCACAGCAGCGCGATCGTGCCCGCGAGGTGCGGGGCCGCCATCGAGGTGCCGTTGAAGCTGGCGTAGTTGCCGCCCGGAACGCTTGACCGGACGTTCACACCGGGTGCCGCGAGGTTGGGCTTGATCTCGCCGTCCTGCCCGGCACCACGCGCCGAGAAGCTGGCGATGTTGTTGTTGATGTCGTAGGCGCCGGCCGAGTAGTTGCTGATCCGGCTGCCCGGAGAGCCGCTGGTCTGGCACGCCGAACCGCTGTTGCCGTTGGACCAGGTCCCGAAGATGCCCGATGCGGTCCAGGCCAGAGTCACGTCCTCCATGAACGGATCGTTGGAGGGCAGCGTTGTTCCCCACGAGTTGTTGATGATGTTCGGCCGCTTGCTGGCATCCGGGTTCTGACCGGTGAGATCCGTCGGCTCGAGCATCCACTCGCCGGAGGAGATCAGAGCGGCGTCAGTGGGGCAGCAGCCGTTCGCCGCGATCCACTTGACCTCGGGCGCGACGCCGATCTGGTTCGCACCGGCGGAGCCGGCCATCGTGCCCATCGTGTGCGTGCCGTGGCCGTTGCTGTCACAGGGCGCGGCGGCGCAGGTCCCGGCGGCGTTGAACCAGTTGTAGTTGTGGTCGAACGTGCCGTCGCCGTTGTTGCCGCGGTAGGAGGTCACCAGCGCCGGGTGGTCGAACTGGACCCCGGTGTCGATGTTCGCCACCGTGATGCCCGCACCCTTGACGCCGTACTGGGACCAGACGTCGTCGGCGTTGATGTTCGCGATGCCCCACTCGAGGGCGTTCACCGTCTTCTCATCGGTGCCCTTGGTGACCTCGGGCACCTTGTACTCGATCGGGGCGTACAGGCCCTCGACCTCGGCGTGGGCGGCGAAGTTCTGCGCCATCGCCAGCGAGCCGCTGCTGACCTTGATGGCGTTGGCCGCCCAGAAGGTCTGGTACTTCGCCCCCGCGCCGTCGAGCTCAGCCCGGATCTTGGCCTGACTGTCGGCGGCGGTCTTCTTCAATGCGTCCGCAACCGCGGTGCCACGCTTGGCCCAGTCCTTGATCGCACTGGCCTGGCTCAGGTCCGCTCTGTCGTTGAAGCGGATCCAGAAATCCCCCTCGCTCTTGGCCTGGAGTTGCTTCTCGAGCTCGGGGCGAATCTTGTCCGCTGGGGCGGCTGCACCTTGTCCTGTCCCGGCCAGCGCGGCCTGCGCGCCTGAACCGGTTGTGGCCAAACCTGTCGCGGCGAGAATCATCGCCGCGCCGGCGCTCACCAGAGATCTGGCTGTGCGCCTCCTGTGTGGACGTTTCAGCATCGGTGCTGCCTCCCTCAGAACGACCCAGAGTTGATCGAGTCATGGTGAAGGGCGCAGGAGGCTCGTCTCCCCTTTGGATGAAACCGGATCGGACGAACCCCCTCCATGCCCCCCAGGCGCCGCGCGGGTCACGCCGGTTGCCCGTCTGGACACTATGATCTAGGAGAAAGAACGATCAAGCACATCACGTAAGCAACTTGTCACCAACGGTTGCCTGGCTAGCAGCGAGCTTGACAATTATTGTCACGGTCATGACGAAGCTGGGCAGAAATTGCCCATCGTTTCCGGGTGGGGTGCTATGGCCGAGGACGACGAGAGCACTGTGCCGGGCGGGTCCGATCCGGCCGAGGAACTGTTCCCGCTGTTGATCGCGGTGACGCCGTCGCCGGCCGAGCGGATCCGGCTCGCGGAGCGCCTCGACGGCATCGCGCCACTGCTGCTGGTCGCCGACCTCGACGAGCTGCGCAGGCTGATCGCGGTCCCGCAGCAGCTTCCCCGGGCATCGTCCACGCAGGCGCCCAACGCCGTACCCGACACAGCCGACATTTTGCTGATCGACTCGACCCGGTCCACCGCCCGCTGCCGGGACCACGAGATCGACCTGACCCGACTCGAGCACGACCTGCTGACCTGCCTGAACACCGAGCCCGTCCGGGTCTGGAGCTACGCCGAGCTACACCGGTCGGTCTGGCATGACGAAGGGCTGCAGCGCAAGGCGGACGTGCAGTCCCTGGTGAAGCGGCTGCGGCGCAAGCTCAACGAGCTCGGCACCGGCGTCACCATCGACGCGGTGCGCGGTGTCGGGTTCCGGCTGACCGACCACCAGCGACCACACGTCAGCGGTGCGTGACGCCTGCCTGACTTGGGCAACCCGCGTCGCACCCGTCGGCGGTTCACGACCTCGAGCGACCGTGATCTGCGGGGGCGCTAGTCGTGCGGACGGTTCGGCAGGTGCCGGTCACCAGTCGCGGGCGCAGTCCGGCGGCGGCACCACGGCGAGCTGCGGTTCGCCGCTGATCGGCTCGAGTGCGTGCACGATGCGGAGGTCGCGTCGGCCGCCGCGTCCTCGTTGGTGAGGACACGCCCGCTGCTGCCGTCCGTGCTGAGGAACAGCCACCGGTCGGGTGAGGCTGCCGTCGTCGACCAGCGCCCGTACGCCGAAGGTGCGGGCCAGGGTGACGGAGAGATCCCGCTCGTTCTGGCCGGTGGCGTCGGCGAGCTCGGTGTCGCCGGTGAGGATCCAGCCGAAGCCCTCGTCCTCGTCGGGCGGAGTGAGCATGGCGACCGGTCGAGGATCGAGACGACCTCCCGGAGGAGGAGCGCCGGTGCACGGTGGTCCGGCGGTCGGCGAGCCGGTGCACCAGCACCAGTGGCAGCGCGTCCGCGAGCCTCACCAGCCGTCTAGTGCGGCGGGGGCGACGCGGAGCCGAACCCGGTGTCCAGGTCCTGAGGCGGTTCGGGCATCGGCTGGGTTTCCTTCCCACCGTGGCCGAGCCGGCTGTGGCGGCGGCCGTAGAGGAAGTAGACGACCAACCCCACCGCCATCCAGACGAGGAACCGTACCCACGTCTCAACGGTGAGGAACAGCATCAGCACGACGCAGGCGACCACCGCGAGCGCCGGGATCACCGGCCCCCAGGGAACGCGGAAGCCGCGCGGCAGGTCCGGCCGGGTGCGGCGCAACAGGATCACCGCGACCGCGACGAGGACGAACGCGAAGAGCGTGCCGATGTTGACCAGCTCGGCTAGTTCCTCCAGCGAGACGAACCCGGCGAGCACGGCGACCACCAGGCCCACGATGATGGTGATGCGGTGCGGGGTGCCGAACCGTGGATGCACCCGGCTCAGCCAGCGCGGCAGCAATCCGTCACGGCTCATGGCAAACGCGACCCGGCTCTGCCCCAGCATAAGGATCATCACCACGGTGGTGAGCCCGGCGAGAGCGCCGACGGTGATCAGGTTGGCGATGAACGGCTGGCCGACCGCCTGGAACGCCGCAGCCAGAGGCGCCTCCGTATCCAGCTCGGTGTAGTTCTGCATGCCCACCACCACCAGCGAGACGGCGACGTAGAGCGTGGTGCAGATCGCCAGCGAAGCGAGGATCCCGCGCGGCACGTCGCGCTGCGGCACCCGGGTCTCCTCGGCCGCGGTGGCCACGATGTCGAAGCCGATGAACGCGAAGAACACCAACGCGCCCGCAGCGAAGATGCCGCTGATCCCGAAGTTGGCGGGTGCCTGCCCGAAGACGGCCTCCAGCAGGGTCGCGTCGGCGCCGGAGCCACCCGATGCCGGCTCGGCCGGCGGGACGAACGGCGTGTAGTTGCCGCCCTTGACGAAGAACAGCCCGGCGACGATCACGAAGAGCACCACCGCCACCTTGATGGTGACCACCACGGCGTTCAGCCGTGACGAGATCTTGACACCGGCGACCAGGACCGCGGTGAGGATCAGCACGATAAGCGTGGCGGGCAGGTTGAACACGCCGCCCTCGCCGCCGGTGACAGCGGGCGGCAGCGTGATACCGAGCGTCTCCAGGAGCACCGCGAAGTACTGCGACCAGCCCACCGCCACCGTGGCACCGGCCAGGACGAACTCCAGGATGAGATCCCAACCGATGATCCACGCGATCAACTCGCCGAGCGTCGCGTACGAGTAGGTGTAGGCGCTGCCCGCGACCGGCACGGTGGACGCGAACTCCGCGTAGCACAGCGCGGCCAGAGCGCAGGCGACAGCGGCCACGACGAAGGACAGCGCGACCGCCGGCCCGGCGGTCTGATTCGCGGCCACCCCGGTCAACACGAAGATACCCGTACCGATGATGACCCCGACGCCGAACACGGTGAGATCAAGGCCGGACAGATCCTTGCGGAGCCGGTGCTCCGGCTGCTCCGTGTCGCGGATCGACTGCTCGACCGGCTTTCTGCGCAAGAGGCTCACGAGCGGATCACCCCACCGTCCCGGACCGACCTGACGACGCTACCGGGTACCGACTGACCGAAACCAGCACAGATAAACCTCGTACCGTCAGAAGACGACGACTCGGCGCCACCCTGGCGTGAGGACCCGCCGGGTAGCCGCCCGGGCGAGTGATCTTCGGCCGGCGGGAGGACACGACGATGACGAGGTACCTCGACTACGGGCAGTCCGGCGACGGTGGAAAGGCCACTGTCAGCCGGTGACTGCCGGTGCGCGCGAGCAGGGCGGGGTGGAGCACAAAGGCGGCCGGTGCGGCGACCGGCACGCCGAGGAACTTGCCGAACGTCTCGACCTCGGCAAGTGGCGTGCCGATCTGCAATGGATAGATGTCCACCCCGACCCGGCCGATGGTGAGCACATCGAGCATGCGGCGTCCTTCGTCCCGGCCGGCGACGCCGTGCCGGCCAGCCCTGTCCCTGCTTGGTGACGGCGCGCTGCGAGTCCTGTCAATGTGTCGTCATGACATCCGTCCTCTGCGGTCGGTGACCGCTTCGGTACAGTGACGCCCATCATCGTGCCCCGAGATCCCGCGCGTCCCCAGCGAGGAGGTGCCGTGGCCGGCCCCGAGATCGCGGTCGACCGGAGCAGCCCGGTCCCGCTCTACTTCCAGGTCGCCGAGCAGTTCGCCGCGGCGATTCAGCGCGGCGACCTGGCGCCGGGCGACCGGCTGGACAGCGAGTTGCAGCTCGCCGACCGGCTCGGGTTGTCCCGTCCGACCGTGCGACAGGCGATCCAGCACCTGGTCGACAAGGGACTGATCGTGCGCCGCCGCGGGGTGGGCACCCAGGTGGTGCGGGGCGAGGTGCGGCGGGCGGTGGAGCTGACCAGCCTCCACGACGATCTGCTGCGCGCCGGCCAGCAGCCGTCGACCTCGGTGCTCGAACTGGCCACCGTGCCCTGCCCGGCCGACGTCGCCACCGCGCTCGGCGTACCGGCCGGCAGCGAGGTGCAGCACCTGCGCCGGCGGCGGTTCTCCGACGGGGAGCCACTCGCGGTGATGGAAAACTGGCTCCCGCCCGACCTGGTGCGACTCAGCATGGACGCGTTGCAGGCCAAGGGCCTGTACGCAATCCTGCGCGCCGGCGGCATGCGCTTCCGCGGCGCCCACCAGCGGATCGGCGCGCGGGCGGCGACCGCGGCGGAGGCGCAGATGCTCGGCGAGCGGCGTGGCGCGCCGTTGCTCACCATGACCCGCACCGCGTACGACGACCAGGGCCGCTACGTGGAACACGGCGCGCACATCTACCGGGCCAGCCGTTACTCGCTCGAGGTGACCGTCGCCGAGCGGTAACGGTGAATGTTTCGGGCTCATTTCAGTGACAGGTATTTACGTCGTCAGGCTGTCATGACATTGTGGCCGCAAGCACCGCCGGCGGCGGACGTGCGGCCGTCGGGCGACCCGCGAGTCTCTTCGAAGTCCCTCCTTGCGAAGGGAAGCAGCCCATGTCAGCCAAGCCGAGACACGCAGTGGGCGTGTTCGCCGCATTCACCGCCGTCGCCCTCGCCGCCACGGCGTGCGGCGGCTCGTCCGAGCCCGCCGGCAAGGACGCCAAGAACATCACCCTCACCATCGCCGCCAACTCCATCGTCGGCGGCAAGAACTCCGCCGGGGCGGAGTGGATCGAAAAGTGGGTCATCCCCCGCTTCATCGAGGCCCAGAAGGCCAAGGGCGTCACCGCCAAGGTGACGTTCGCGCCCAGCGGCGTCGACGACGAGCAGTACAAGACCAAGCTGGCCCTCGACCTGCGGTCCAAGGGCGGCGCCGACGTCATCGCCGTGGACGGCATCTGGGTGGGCGAGTTCGTCCAGGCCGGATACCTCAAGCCACTGTCGGAGGTCGCCGGCGACCAGGCCGACAAGTGGGAGGGCTGGTCGCAGATCCCGGACAGCGTGCAGGGCCTCGGCAGCTTCGAGGACAAGCGGTACGGCATCCCGCTCGGCACCGACGGCCGGGTCCTCTACTACAACAAGAAGCTCTTCGCCCAGGCTGGCCTGCCGGCCGACTGGCAGCCCAAGAGCTGGCAGGAGATCCTCGACGCCGGCACGAAGCTCAAGGCGCTGCCCGGGGTGACGCCGATCCAGATCAACGCCGGTACGGCGATGGGCGAGGCGACCTCGATGCAGGGCGCGCTGCCGCTGCTGGTCGGCGCCGGCGGCGAGATCTGGGCCGACGGCAAGTGGGCGGGCGGCAACCAGCCGGTCAAGGACGTGCTGGACTTCTACACGAAGGTCTACGGTGGTGGGCTGGGCGACCCGAAGCTCCAGCAGGAGGCGAAGGGACGCGACAAGTCCTTCGCGGAGTTCGCGGCCGGCAAGATCGGCATCCTGGCCGAGGGTGACTATTTCTGGCGCAGCGTCATCAACCCGGAGGACGGCATCGCGAAGATGGCCGACCGGGACACCAGCGTCGGGTACGCGATGATCCCCGCCAAGCAGCCGGGGGCCGGCCTCCGCGGGCAGGACTTCGTCAGCATGTCCGGTGGCGGGGTGCGGGTGCTGAACCCGAACTCCAAGTACCCGTCGCAGGCGTTCGAGCTGCTGGCGTTCATGCACTCGGCCGAGGGGGTCAAGGCCGAACTCGCCGGCGAAGCGCGGATCTCAGCGCGGACGGACGTCAACAAGGAGGTCCTCGCCGGCGAGCCGATGCTGACCTTCGTCGCCGAGAAGGTGCTGCCGGTGACCGCGTACCGGCCGCCGCTGGCGGTGTACCCGCAGGTGTCGGTGGCGTTGCAGGAGGCGACCGCCGCCGCCGCGTCGGGCAAGAGCGTCGACGAGGCGGCCACCACGTACCAGAAGAAGGTCGAAGGGATCGTCGGTGGCCCAGGTAACGTCTCGTCCTGACGAGACGGTCGAGGGAGCGCGCCCGGTCACGGGCGCCTCCCCCGCCCCCGACGCGGCCGGGCTCGGCCGGACCCGCGCCGCCGGCTTCCTCGTCCCGAGCATGGTGCTCATCCTGCTCTTCCTCGTGGTGCCGGCCGTCTGGACGATCTACCTGGGCATCACCAACTACCGGCTGACCGGGTTGGCCGCCGCCAACCCGGAGATCGTCGGCCTGGACAACTACACCGCCGCGCTGGGCGACGAGCGGTTCCGTACGTCGCTGCTGCTGACCCTGCAGTTCGTCCTCGGCTCGGCGGTGATCGGCCAGGCCGGGCTCGGGTTCGCCATCGCCTTCGCGCTGCGCGACCGGCGCGGCCCGCTGCGCCGGTTGGTCGAGGCGTTCATCCTGCTCTCCTGGATCCTGCCCAGCTCGGTGGTCGCCTTCCTCTGGATCGCGCTGCTCGACCGGGACGGCGGCACCCTCAACGCGCTGCTCGGCATCCCCGGGACGGCCTGGCTGCTCGACCACCCGATGCTGTCGATCATCATCTTCAACACCTGGCGGGGCACCGCGTTCTCGATGATGCTCTACGCCGCCGCGCTGGAGAACGTTCCCCGCTCGCACCTGGAGACCGCCCGGCTGGCCGGCGCGTCCACCTGGCAGCAGCTGCGCGACGTGGTCTTCCCCCGCATCCGCGGACACGTGCTGACCAACCTGCTGCTGATCAGCCTCTGGACGTTCAACGACTTCTCGCCGTTCCTCATCACCGCCGGCGGCCCCGAGCAACGCTCGGAGATCCTGCCCGTCTACGTCTACAAGGTGGCACTCTCCGGCGGCGCGCTGGGCTTCGGCGCCGCGATCTCGTTCATCATGCTGCTGATCAACCTGGTCATCGCGCTGGTCTACCTGCGCATGCTGGGCCGGCGGAAGGAGGCGGCGTGAGCAGCGCGACCACCACGGCGCCCGCGCCGCCGACGGACCCGGCGCACGAGGGGACCACCATCGCCGTACGCCACCTGCTCGCCCAGATCGGGCGCTACGTCTTCCTCTGCGCCGTCCTCGGCTTCTTCGCGCTGCCGCTGCTCTGGCTGGCGACCGCCCCGTTCGACGACACCCCGACGATCACCGCGTCGCTGCCAAGGTTCACCCTCGACAACTTCCGCACCCTGCTGGACAACCCGTACGCGCTCAGCTCACTGCTCAACTCGGTCTACCTGGCCGCCGGCACCGCGGCGCTGGTGGTGACGTTCGCGGCGCTCGCCGCGTACGCGCTGAGCCGGGTCCGGGTGCCCGGCCGCGACGCGCTGCTCTACGGGCTGCTGCTGCTGTCCTCGATCGTGACCGGCACGGCCACCATGGTGCCGCTGTTCGAGCTGGCCTTCCGGCTCAACCTGATCGACTCCCGGCTCGGCGTCATCCTGATCCTCAGCGGCGGGCTGCTGCCCGCGGCGATCTTCATCCTCAAGGACTTCATGGACGGCACCCCGACGTCCTACGAGGAGTCCGCGCGGGTCTTCGGCGCCAGCCCGCTGCAGATCATGCGACACATCGTGGTGCCGCTGGTCCGGCCCGGGCTGGCCACCGTCGGGGTGTGGGCGGTCGCCAACGTGTGGGGCAACTTCCTGGTGCCGTTCCTGCTGCTGCGCGGCCCGGAGAAGGCTCCCGCCGCGGTGATCATGTACACGCTCTACACCGAGGGTGGCCAGGCCGACCTGCGGTTGCTCTCCACGTTCTCGCTGCTCTACTCGCTGCCGGTGGCGCTGATGTTCGTCTTCGTCAGCAGCCGGTACGGATTCCGCTTCCACGGAGGGATCAAGCGCTGATGTCCGCCATCACCATGCGCGAGCTGACCAAGGTCTACCCCAACGGGGTACGGGCCCTGGACGCCCTCGACCTGGAGATCGCCGACGGCGAGTTCTTCGCGCTGCTCGGCCCGTCCGGCTGCGGCAAGACCACCCTGCTGCGCACCATCGCCGGGCTGGAGGTGGCCTCCGGCGGTAGCGTGCGCATCGGTGACCGCGAGGTCACCAACCTGCCGCCCGGGAAGCGGGACGTGGCGATGGTCTTCCAGGACTACGCGCTCTTCCCGCACATGACCGTGCAGGACAACATCGCCTACCCGCTGCGGATCAAGAAGATGGACCGGCGCAGCCGCGGCACGAAGGCGGCCGAGACCGCCGACGAGCTGGGCCTCAGCGCGCTGCTGCAGCGCCGCCCGGGGCAGCTGTCCGGCGGGCAGCAGCAGCGGGTGGCGCTCGCCCGGGCGATGGCCTGCCACCCGCAGGTCTTCCTCCTCGACGAGCCCCTGTCCAACCTCGACGCCCGGCTGCGGCTGGAGGCGCGCACCTTCCTCAAGCGGTTGCAACGCGAACTGGGCGTGACCACCGTCTTCGTCACCCACGACCAGGCCGAGGCACTCGCCCTCGCCGACCGGATCGCCGTCATGGAGGGCGGCCGGATCCGCCAGGTCGGCACCCCCACCGAGGTGTTCCGCCGCCCGGCCAACACCTTCGTCGCCGGGTTCATCGGCTCCACCCCGATGAACCTGGTCGACGCCGAGGTGCACGACGGCGAACTGGCCGTGGCCGGCACGCGGCTGCCGGTGCCGGAGGACGCCCGGGACCGGGTGACCTCCGGCGAGAAGCTCGTCTACGGGGTACGTCCCGAGTACCTGGACTACTCCCCCGAGCCGGTGCCGGGGTCCCTGAGCGGGCAGGTGGTCGTGGTGGAGAACCTGGGCAGCTTCTCGCTGGTCTCCCTCGACGTGCCGACCGGGGACGAGTCGACCGGGGACGGCGCGACGGACGGCGGCGGTGACGTCGCCGGGGCCCTGGGGACCAGCCTCCAGGTCGTCGTGCCGGAGGGGCGCGAGCCCGAGCCCGGCGACACCGGGTGGGTGGTGCCGCGGCCCGGCCGGTCGCTGCTCTACCGGGACGGGGAACTGGTGAGCACCGCTGCGGCGCCGGCCGTACCCGCCGCGCGGACCGGCGCCGTCGCGGAGCGGTGACCATGGCGGCGCACCGGGGCAGGTGGACGCTGCGGGACCGCGCCGAGAGCGTGCTGCGGTCCCTGTCGGTCACCGTGCCCCCCGGCACCGCCGCCCTTACCGTACGACTGGACTATCCCCGGCAGGCCGGGGTGCTGGACCTCGGCTGCGTCGGGCCCGCCGGCTTCCGAGGCTGGTCGGGCGGTGCCCGCGACGGCTACACCGTGGCCGCCGGCTGGGCCACCCCCGGCTACCTGCCCGGCGAGCTGGAGCCCGGCGAATGGCAGGTCCTGCTCCGGCTGCACCGGATCCCGCCGGACGGGCTGGACTACGAGGTCACCGCCACCACCAGCACCACCAGGCCGGACGCCCCGGCGCCGCCGGCGGCACCGCCCCGCCCGGACCGCCCGCCCCGCCGCACGCTGCCCGAGGTGGACGGCCGGCGCTGGCTCGCCGGGGACCTGCACGCGCACACCGTGCACAGCGACGGCGCGGCCACCATCGACGAACTGGCCGCCCTCGCCGCCGCCCGGGGCCTCGACTTCCTCGCCGTCACCGACCACAACACGGTCAGCCACCACCCGTGGCTGCCCGACGCCTCGGCCCGGTACGGCCTCACCCTGCTGCCCGGGCAGGAGGTGACCACCGACCGGGGGCACGCCAACGTGTTCGGCCCGGTCGGCTGGGTCGACTTCCGGCAGCCGCCCGACGTATGGCTGGCCACCGCGGAGCGGGCCGGCGGGCTGATGTCGGTCAACCACCCCCTCGGCGGTGACTGCGCGTGGCGGCAGCCGCTGACCACCCGTACCCGGCTGGCGGAGGTGTGGCACTCCGGCTGGTGGGACCGCACCTGGGGCGCCCCGCTGGCGTGGGCGCGAGCCTGGCGCCCGGACGTGGTACCGGTCGGCGGCAGCGACTTCCACCGCCCCGGCGACGACGCACCGCCCGGCTCCCCCACCACCTGGCTGCTGGTCGACGCCGACCGCGAACCCGAGGCCGCCGTGCTCGAGGCGCTGCGGGCCGGTCGTACCGCCATCTCCGCCAACCCCGACGCGCCGCTGCTGCTCCGCCTCGGCGACGAACTACTCGCGCTCGACGCGGACGGCGCGCTGCTCGGCTACCCCGACGGCAGCCACCGCGTCGTCCACGGCGACCAGTGCCGGCTCCCGGCCGGCGACGGCCTGCACGTCCTGGAATCCCACCGCATGGAGGTGATCGCACTGTGCAGCTGACCGGACGCACCCGGGTGGCCGGCGCACCCGTCAACCACGGCGTCTACCAGCCGGACGACGCACTCCTCGACCCGGACGAGCTGCTGGCGGCCCTGTCCAGCGACGGGTACGACGGGGTGGACTCGGGGCCCATCGGCTACCTCGGCACCGGCGAGGTGCTGGCCGGCCGGCTCGCAGCGGCCGGCATCCGGCTCGCCGGCGGCTGGGTCGACCTGCGCTACGCCGACCCGGACGGCTTCACCGAAGACCTGGCCCAGCTCGACGCGGCGCTCGACGCGTTCACCGCCGTACCGGCCGACGACCGCCGGTTCGCCCCCCGACCCACGCTGGCCTGCCCCGGCAACCCCGCCCGCATGGCTCGGCCCGGTACCCCGACCGAGCTGAGCGCGGCGCTGCCGGCCAGCGCCTGGCCGGAGTTCGCCGCCCGGGTGCAGCGGGCCGCCGGCCGCTGCCGGGACCGGGGCTTGGAACCGGTGTTCCACTACCACCTCGGCACCGACGTGGAGACCGAGGCCGAGGCCGACCGGCTGCTCGAACTCACCGACATCGCGGTCTGCCTGGACACCGGACACCTGCTGCTGGCCGGCGGCGACCCGGTCGCGGCGGTACGCCGGTGGGCCGGCCGGATCGGGCAGGTGCACCTGAAGGACGCCGACCTGGCCGTCCACGAGCGGGTCCGGGCGGCCGGCGCTGGCCTCTCCGACGTGGTCGCCGCCGGGGGCTTCTGCGCCCTGGGCGCCGGTGACGTCGACTTCGCCGGGGTGCTCGCCGGCCTCGACGCCATCGGCTACACCGGCTGGCTGGTGATCGAACAGGACGCGCCGGCGCACGGGCGAGACCTCGACCGGACGCTGGCCGACCAGCGCGCCAACCGGCGCTGGCTGGAGGAGGCGCTGCGATGACCGAACCGGGCAAGCGGATCCGGATCGCGGTCGCCGGGCTCGGCATCATCGCCCGTACGGTGCACCTGCCGCTGCTGCAACGCCGCGGGGACCTGTTCGAGATCGTCGCGCTCGGCGACCTCTCCCCCACCCGGGTGGCCGAGCTGGGCGGCCGGTACGGCGTCGAGCCGGGTCGCCGGTACACCGACGCCACCGCGATGCTGGCCGACGGCGGGTACGACGCGGCGCTGCTGGCGACCTCCGGCTCGCATGGTGAGCTGGCCGCGCTGGCCCTGCGCGCGGGCCTGCCGGTGCTCTGCGAGAAGCCGCTGGCCTACACCCTCGCCGAGGCGGCCCGCCTGACCGAGCTGAGCGGCGGTACCCCTTCGCTGATGGTCGGCTACATGAAGCAGTACGACCCGGCGGTGGCCGAGGCCGCCCGTCTGCTCGACGAGTGGGGCGGAGCCGAGCGGGTCCACGCGGTGGAGGTGAGCGTGCTGCACGCCGGCGGCGACCGGCAGCTCGCGTTCGCCAACCTGCCGCCGCCCCCCGCCGACGTACCGCCCGCGGAGGCGGCCCGGCTACGCGCGGCCGACGCCGCGCTGCTCGACGCCGCGGTCGGCGGCGACCCCGGCGCGCGCACCCTCTACCAGATCCTGATCAACAGCATCTCCCACGACCTGTCCCTGCTGCGGCTCTTCACCGGCGCCCCGGCCACCGTGGAGCACGTCGCGACCTGGCCGGTGATGCCGGGCGGGCCAGTGGAGCCGTCGGTGGAGATCAGCGGGCGGCTGCCGGGCGGGGCCCGCTACGGCATCCGCTGGCTCAACCTGCCGGACTACCCGGCCTACCGGGAGACGGTGACCCTGCACCATGCCCGCGGCTCCCTGGAACTGGTCTTCCCGTCGCCGTACCTGCTCAACGCGCCCACCACGCTGACCCTGGTGGAGGCCCACGGCGGCGGTGAGCGGCGGGCGGCGTTCCGGTCGGTGACCGAGGCGTTCGAGCAGGAGCTGGTCGCCTTCCACGCGATGGTCACCGCGGGCTCGCCACCGCTGACCGGGATCGCCGAGGGTGCGACCGACGTACGGACCAGCCAACAGGTGGTACGCCGCTACGGTCAGCTGACCGGGTCGGCGATCGGTGGAGAGGCGGCAGGCTGATGACGCGACCGACCGAGATCATCGTCGTGCCGCACACCCACTGGGACCGGGAGTGGTACGAGCCGTTCCAGCGGTTCCGGCTGCGGCTGGTGGCGCTGCTGGACGACGTGTTCGAGCGGATGGAACGCGACGAGCGGCAGCGGTTCACCCTCGACGGCCAACTCGCCGCGGTGGACGACTACCTGGAGGTCCGCCCGGAGCGGCGCGAGCAGGTGATCGCCCTGGTACGCGCCGGACGGCTGGCGGTGGGGCCGTGGCAGATCCTGCTCGACGAGTTCCTCTGCTCCGGGGAGAACATCGTCCGCAACCTGGAGCGCGGGCTGACCCGCAGCGCCGATCTGGGCGGCGCCATGCCGGTGGGCTACCTGCCCGACATGTTCGGCCACATCGCCCAGATGCCGCAGATCCTGGCCGGGGCCGGGCTGGCCCACGCCTGCGTGTTCCGCGGCGTCCCCGACCGGGTCCGGACCCACGCGTTCGCCTGGCAGGCGCCGGACGGCACCAGCGTGCGCACCGAGTACCTGCCCGGCGGGTACGGCAACGCGGCCGGCCTGCTGGACGACGCGGCGCTGGTCACCCGCCGGGCCGCCGACCTGGCTGCCCGGCTCGGCGGCTGGCGCCCCGAGGGCGCCGCCACTCCGATCCTCGCCATGTACGGCACCGACCACGCCGCGCCGGCCCCGGACGCCCCCGACCTGCTCGCCGCCGCCGACCTCGACGGCACCCGGCTTCGGCTCGGCACGCTCGCCGAGTACTTCGCCACCCAGCCGGCCACCGTGGACGGGCTGCCCACCGTGCGCGGCGAGCTGCGCTCGCACGCCCGGGCCAACATCCTGCCTGGCGTGATCTCCGTACGCGCGCACCTGAAGCAGGCGATGGGCCGCGCCGAGCGCCGGGTCGAGCGGTACGCCGAACCGCTCGCCGCGCTCTGGCACGACCCGTCCGTCCAGCGCTTCCTGGACATGGCGTGGACCCGGCTGATCGACGCCAGCTGCCACGACTCGGTGACCGGGTGCGGCTGCGACGAGACCGCCGAGCAGGTGGCCGCCCGCCTGGCCGAGGCCGACCAGCTCGGCCGGGCGGTCTGCGACCTGGTCGGCGCCAGGCTGGCCGCCGCCGTGCCGCGCGACGGGTACCTGCTGTTCAACCCCAGCCCGACGGTCCGGACCGCGCTGGTGCGGCTGGACGTCGAGGCGCCGGACGACACCGCGGTGGGGCTGGCCGGCGCGGACGGCGCGACGGTGGCCGCTCAGGTCCTCGACCGGGCCCGGACGCTGCTCGCCGACGACCTGGTGCCGGCCGCCGACCTGCCCGCGGTGCTCACCCGGGTGCACGGCCGGGAGCTCTACGGCCAGGAGATCACCCGGTGGTCGGTGTCGCCGGCGGACGCCACCCTCACCTTCGAGGTGGCCAGGCACGGCGACCCCGCCTTCGACGTGGAGGACGTCCGGCTGGCGCTGGCCGGCGCCGGGCATCCGGACCGGTGGCGGGTCCGCATCGTCGCCGCACCCCGGCTGACCGTCGCCGCGCTGGTCGACGTCCCCGCGCTCGGCCACACCGCGGTGCGGCCGGTGGCGCTGCCGGCCGGCGAGGCCGCGGTCCCCGGACCGGTCACCGTCGCCGGCCGGAGCCTGGACAACGGACTGCTGCGCGTCGATGTCGCCGAGGACGGCACGCTGCGGCTTGCCACCCCGGACGGCGTCGCGGTGGACGGGGTGGGCCGGATCGTCGACGGCGGCGACGTGGGCGACAGCTACAACTACGCTCCGCCGGCCGCCGACGAGCTGGTCGACAAGCCCCGCGCGGTACGGACGGTGCTGCGCCACGCGGGCCCGCTGGTGGCCGTCCTCGACGTGGTACGCGAGTACCGCTGGCCGGTGGCGGCCGACGTCGACGCCGGCTCCCGCGCGGTGGGCCGGGAGCCCGTCGTGGTCACCACCCGGGTCGAGCTGCGCTCCGGCGAGCGGTTCGCCCGGCTCCGCATCGAGTTCGACAACCGCTGCGACGACCACCGGGTCCGGCTGCACCTGCCGTTGCCGTCCCCGGCCCGCTCGTCGTACGCCGAGGGCCAGTTCGCGGTGGCGGAGCGCGGGCTGACGGCGGAGGGCGGCGGCGGTGAGGTGCCGCTGCCGACGTTCCCGGCGTCCGGGTTCGTGGCCGCCGGCGGGCCGGACGGCTCGCTGGCGGTGCTGCTGACCCAGCCCACCGAGTACGAGCTGACCGACTCCGGGCGCGAACTGGCCGTGACGGTGCTGCGATCGATCGGGATGCTGTCGCGCAACCGGCACGCCCTGCGCGACGAGCCGGCCGGCCCGCAGCTGCCCACCCCGTTGGCCCAGTGCCGCGGCGAGCGGACCGTCGAACTGGCGGTGCTGCCGTTCCGGGCCGAGTGGCACGCGGCGGGGGTGGCCGAGGCGGCCGAGGCTTATCGGCACGAGCTGCTGACCTTCCCCGGTACGGGGCAGCCGTCCGTCGCGCTGCCGGGACCGGCCACCGGGCTGACCGTGGCCGGCCCGGGGGTGGCGCTCACCAGCGTCCGGGACCGGCACGGCCGGGTCGAGGTGCGGGTGGTGGCCGAGGCCCCGACCGGCACCAGCGCGGTCATCGGGGCCGGGCGGGGTGTCCGGGGGGCGTGGCGGGCCGACCTGATGGGCCGGCCGGGCGACCGGCTGACCGTCGACGCCGACGGTCTGGTCCGCCTGCCGTTGCGCGCCTGGGAGATCGCCACGGTGCAGCTCGACCTGGCCTGAGGGGCGAGGCCGGGACGCGACCTCGACCGGTGCCCCGCGCGGGGCACCCTTCACCGCAGTGGTCTTACTGCGCGGCGACGGACATCGGCGCGCTGAGTCCGCCCTCGTTCCCGCTGCGATCCAGTCCGGACACGCAATATGAGAGCGGGCGGTCGGCCGGGGCGCCGCGGTCGACCCAGCCGGTACCCCGGGCGGTGCCGACGAGCCGGGCCCCGTCGCCGTCCACGCGGTAGACGGCGAAGCTCGCGGCCCCATCCCCGCGCCAGGTCAGCACCACCCCGCCAGCGCCCTCACGCCGCGCGCCGGTGACCGCCGGTGCGGCCGGCGGCGCCGCCGGTAGCTGCGCCATCGCGGGCACCAGCGCCGGGCCGCCGTAGTGCGCCCCGCTGTACCGGCTGACCGCCCCGAGCTTGTCGGCGCGCACCTGCCTGGCGCTGAAATGCACGCTCCCGCTCACCTCGTACCGCCGGTTGAGGGCGAGCTGGCGGTCCAGCTCGGTCGGGTCGAGCCAGGCGCCGCGCTCGCCCACCCGATAGTCGGCCTGGCCGATGTAGAGCTGCACCCGGGTGCCCCTCACCGTCGCCGCCCACCACGGCAGCAGCTTGGCGTAGTCGGCCTTGCCGAACCCGATGTGCCAGTAGAGCTGCGGCACCACGTAGTCCAGCCATTGCTCCCGTACCCAGAGCCGCGTGTCGGCGTAGATGTCGTCGTAGCTCTGCAAACCCGCGGTCGCTGAGCCGGCCGGGTCGGTGCGCTTGTTGCGCCAGATGCCGAACGGGCTGATGCCGAACTTCACCCACGGCTTGATCGCCTTGATCCGCTCGCTCATCTCGCGGACCAGCGTGTTCACGTTGTCCCGGCGCCAGGCATGCTTGTCCGCGAACCGCCGGCCGTACCGGGCGAACGCCGCGCCGTCCGGAAAGTCCTGCCCGGCCTCCGGGTACGGGTAGAAGAAGTCGTCGAAGTGCACCCCGTCGACGTCGTACCGCTGGACCGCCTCCAGCATCGAGTCCTCGACGAACTTGCGCGCCTCCGGGACGCCGGGGTTGAAGTAGAGGCGGCTGCCGGGTCGGTCGGCGCTGGGATAGGTCACCACCCAGTCGCGGTGCCGCCGCAGCGGGTGTGTCGGCGCAAGCTGGTCCAGCCTCGGGCCAGGCCCGCCCGCCGCGGCCGGCTGCCCGCCCCGGTACGGGTTGAACCAGGCGTGGAACTCCAGGTTGCGGGCGTGCGCCTCGGCGACCATGAACTCCATCGGGTCCCAGCCCGGGTCGCGGCCGTCGCGGTGCCCGGTCAGCCACTCCGACCACGGCGCGTACCTGGACGGCCAGAGAGCGTCCCCGCTCGGCCGCACGTGCACGAAGACCGCGTTGTGGTTGCGCCGCACGGCCAGGTCCAGCCAGCCCCGGAACTCCGCCCGCACCATCTCGGCCGGCAGGCCGCGCCGGCTCGGCCAGTCGATGTTGTTCACCGTCGTGATCCACATGCCGCGCAGCTCCCGGGGCGCCCGGGCGGGCCGGCCGGCGCAGATGGGGGTGCCGCCCGCCGCGGCCACGTCACCCTGCTCGGGTGCACCGCCGTCGCCAACAAACCGTTCCCGCAGCGACCAGGCGCCGACCGAGACCGCCACGGCGAGCGCGGCGACCACCGCGACGAGGCCTTGGATACGACGGTGGTGGGCAGTCGGAGCGGGCGGGTCGGCGGGGGGCATTGCCCCAGTCTGCCCAGTGCGGGCCCGCCGGTGAACCAGTTGGACGGTTACTTAACGATCATATAAGGCCGGCCGCTGACGCTGTGGTGACGGCCGGGCCCGCTGGCGGGAGCCGCTCGACGCCGTTCCTGCGTCACCGTTCATCGATCGTCACCTCGATGCTGTAGTCCTGAGCCCGGTAGCAGTGGTCGCCGTACTCCACCGCGTTGCCTACCGAGTCGAACGCGCTTCGCGTCATCGTGAGCACCGGCTCGGACGGCTTCAACCCCAGGTGTTGCCGTTCGGCCCCGGTCGGCCTGCGAGCTCCGATCGCTTGGTGCGCGATGACCGGCCGCACGCCACGATCGCGCAGCAGGGCGTACAGGCCCTGCGCTTCCAACTGCTCCCTGGTGAGGTCGGCGTACGACTGCGGCAGCCAGTTGCGCAGGATGGCCAGCGGGTGGTTGTCGGAGAACCGCAGGCGGACGATCGAGAGCAGTTGGGCGTCGTCGGGCAGATCCAGGGCCGCCGCCACACGTCCGTTCCGCACCAGCTCGTGGTGAAGCACGGTGGTCGTGGGTCGGCCCGTATCGCGGTTGAGGTCGTCGTAGAGGCTGGTCAGTTCGGCGCGGCGGTGCACCTTGCGGTTCGCGACGGTGGTGCCGACTCCGCGGCGGCGCAGCAGCAGGCCTTGGCTGACCAGTTCCTGGATGGCACGTCGCACTGTCGGCCGTGACAGGTTGAGCCGCTCGGCGAGGGCGATCTCATTCTCGAAGGGATCGCCGGGCTGCAGCTGACCGGTCCGGATAGCGGTGCAGAGTTGCTCTGCGAGCTGGTGGTACAGGGGCACTGGTGAGGATCGGTCGATGGTCACGCCCACTCGGATGGCCATGGCGCGAACTCTACTGCAAAAGGCAGATTGACGTTACGTGAAGATGTCAGAACAAACTCTTGACGAGACATCGATGTAACGGGCAGGCTGCAGCCCATGGCCGGCGGCGGGAACCAGCCGCAGGCAACGGCAGGCAGCCAGCGACGACGTGGATTGGGTGACTCATATGCGCATCGGGCTCGCGGGCGTGGGGCGGATTGGCGCATTCCATGCCAGGACCCTGGCCGGCCTCGACTTTGTCGACGAGCTCGTCTTGACCGACACCAACGTCGAGGCCGCCCGTGCCCTCGCCAAGGAACTCGGCGTGGAGGTCGCCGCGGACGTCGAGGCGCTGCTCGCCTCGGGCGTCGACGGCTTCGTGATCGCGACGGCCACTCCCGGGCACGCCCCGCTGCTACGGCAGGCGATCGCCGCCGGGGTGCCGACCTTCTGCGAGAAGCCCATCGCGGCCACCCTCGAAGAGACCATCGCGCTGACCAACCTCGTGGCGGCCAGCGAGGTGCCGGTCCACGTCGGCTTCCAGCGACGCTTCGACGCCGGCTACCAGCGCGCGCGGCGCGCGGTGGAGTCCGGCGAGCTGGGGTTCGTCCACACCATCCGAGCCAACACCCACGACCAGTCACCGCCGCACGCGTCCTACATCCCGACCTCGGGCGGGATCTTCCGCGACTGCAACGTGCACGACTTCGACATCCTCCGGTTCGTCACCGGGCAGGAGGTGGAGTCCGTCTATGCAACAGGTGCCAACAAGGGAGCCCACTTCTTCTCGGAGGCCGGGGACGTGGACACTGGCGCCGCCCTGCTCACCCTGGACGACGGCACCATCGTGCTGGTCTCCTCGACCCGCTACAACGGCGGCGGCCACGACGTGCGCATGGAGGTGTTCGGCGAGAAGGGGACGATCGGGGTCGGGTTGGACCATTCGCTGGCGATGGGGTCCGCCGAGGAGGCGATCGACTTTCCCCGTGGCCCCCAGAGCTGGTCCTTCATGGAGCGTTTCCTCACGGCGTACAAGGCGGAGCTCACCGCCTTCGCGGGCGTCGCCCGCGGTGACCGACTCTCCCCCTGCACCGTCCACGACGCACTCGAGGCCTTTCGCGTCGCCGAGGCCTGCGAGCTGTCCCGGGCGGAGGGCCGGCCCGTCGCCCTCACCGAGATCAAGGGACTGTGATGCCATGACCGCTGTCAGCGCCAACCCCACCCCGCCAACAGCCGGCCGCAGCCCGGTCTCCGACCGCATCGCCGGGGCGCCCATCTCGTGGGGCGTCTGCGAGGTCCCCGGCTGGGGCTACCAGCTCGAACCGCCCGTCGTGCTGCGGCAGATGCGCCAACTCGGTCTGGCCGCCACCGAATTCGGACCGGAGGGCTTCCTCCCTGACGACCCGGCAGCCAAGGCCGCGACGCTGGCCGGGTACGGCCTGAAGGCGGTGGGACAGTTCGTCCCCGTCGTCCTGCACGACCCGGGCCACGACCCACTCCCGGAGGTCGAACGCGCGATGGCCGCTCTGGTCGCGGCCGGCGCATCCACAGTGGTCATCGCAGCTGCGACGGGTCAGGATGGCTACGACGAGCGTCCGGTCCTCGGCCAGTCCGGCTGGTCGACGCTGCTGGGCAACCTCGACCGCATCACCGACACCGCAGCCGTCCGCGGACTCGTGGCCACCCTGCATCCGCACGTGGGCACGATGGTCGAGAGCGGTGAGGAGACTGCCCGGGTGCTCGCCGGCAGCCGCGTCGGCCTGTGCCTCGACACCGGCCACCTGCTCATCGGCGGCGGTGACCCGGTCGCGGTGGCGCAGCAGAGCCCGGGACGGATCGCGCACATCCATCTGAAGGACGTCCGGATCGACTGGGCCCGGCGTGTCCAGTCCGGCGAGGCCACCTACACCGAGGCCGTGGCCGGTGGCATGTACGTCCCGCTCGGCCAGGGTGATGTCGACGTCAGGGCGATCGTGACGGCCCTTGAGAACAGCGGGTACGCGGGATGGTACGTCCTCGAGCAGGACTGCATCCTGGCCGCCGCGCCGGCCAGCGGGTCGGCGGGACCGGACCCGGCGGCCGACGTACGGGCGAGCATCGAGCACCTACTCGCCGTGGCCGGACCGAGCGCGGCAGGGGCCTGAGGCGATGGTGGCCGCAGACACTGCCGGCTATGACCTGGTGGCCATGGGCCGGTGCGGGGTGGACATCTACCCGCTCGACCACGGTGTGGGCCTCGAGGACGTCGGGCGCTTCGAGAAGTTTCTGGGCGGTAGTGCCACCAACGTCGCCGTGGCCGCGGCGCGGCACGGGCGCCGGGCGGCGCTCATCACGCGTACCGGCCGCGATCCGTTCGGTCGCTACATCCACCGGTCGCTGCGTGACTTCGGCGTCGACGACGTGTTCGTCACCGAGGTCGACGGCCCCCCGACGCCGGTCACCTTCTGCGAGATCTTCCCCCCGGACGACTTCCCGCTTTACTTCTACCGCTATCCGACCGCGCCGGACCTCATGATCGAGGCCGAGGAGCTTCCGCTCGACGAGATCCGGGCCGCCCGGGTCTTCTGGACCACCGTCACCGGGCTGTCGCAGGAGCCGTCGCGCTCAGCCCACTTCGCCGCGTGGCAGGCCCGTGGCCGGCGCTCGCACGCCGTCCTCGACCTCGACTACCGGGCGATGTTCTGGCCTGACCCCGCCGAGGCGGGCGAACAGGTCGCCAAGGCCCTGGAGCACGTGACCGTCGCGGTGGGCAACCGCGAGGAGTGCCAGGTCGCGGTCGGCGAGACGGAACCTCAGCGCGCGGCGGACGCCCTGCTCGAACGCGGGGTGGAACTCGCCATCGTCAAGCAGGGCCCCAAGGGGGTGCTGGCCGCGACCGTCGATGAGCGCGTCGAGGTGCCGCCGTTCCCCGTGACCGTCGTCAACGGCCTCGGCGCGGGCGACGCCTTCGGCGGCGCGCTGGTCCACGGCCTGCTCAACGGGTGGGACCTGCACCGCATTCTGCGCTTCGCCAACGTGGCCGGGGCCATCGTCGCTTCCCGGCTGGAGTGCTCCAGTGCCATGCCGACCGAGGCCGAGGTCGAGGCGCTCCTCGCCGCTCGGGAACAGGAGGGGTGACGGTGACGACGACGACCCGTTCGACCATTGCCGAGTTGACCGAGATCCGGGTGCGCGAGCCACGGCGGATCACCGACGGTTGGGCCGCCCGCAGGCGCCGGCAGCTCGTCGGCGCGGACGGCAGGCTGCTCATCGTTGCCGCGGACCACCCGGCCCGCGGCGCGCTGGGGGTGCGTGACGATGGTCAGGCGATGGCCTCGCGCAGCGAGCTGCTGCAGCGCCTGGCCACAGCGCTGTCCCGCCCCGGCGTCGACGGCGTTCTCGGCACGCCCGACATCCTCGACGACCTGCTCCTGATGGGCGCGTTGGAGGGCAAGGTCGCCATCGGGTCGATGAACCGAGGCGGCCTGCAGGGCGCGGTCTTCGAGCTCGACGACCGGTTCACCGCGTACACCGCCGACGAGATCGCGGCCCGGGGCCTGGATGGCGGCAAGATGCTGACCCGGATCTGCCTCGACGATCCGGGTACGGCAGACACGCTGCAGGCGAGCGCCCACGCGATCACGCAGCTCGCCGCCCACCGCGTGATGGCGATGGTGGAGCCGTTCCTCTCGGTTCGGGAGAAGGGCAGGTTGCGTAACCTGCTCGACCCCGAATCGGCCATCACGTCGATCCACATCGCTGCCGGCCTGGGCGCCACCAGCCAGCACACCTGGCTGAAACTGCCCGTGGTTGACGACCTGGAGCGCGTCATGGACGCCACCACGCTGCCGACGCTTCTGCTCGGCGGTGACCCGACACGCCACCCGGACGACACGTACGCCGCGTGGGGCAAGGCGCTCGATCTGCCGGCCGTGCGCGGCCTGGTCGTCGGGCGGGCGCTGCTCTTCCCGCCGGACGGTGACGTGGCCGCCGCCGTCGACATCGCTTCGCAACTCGTGCACGGGGGCCGGCGATGAGTGACAACGGACGCTGGGTGCATCGCTTTGGCAGCTGCGGCGACGGCGACTTCCAGGTGTCCATCAACGATGCCCTCGACGGGTGGCAGCACACCAGCCTGCGGGTGGCCACGCTGGCGCCGACTGTCGAGGTGAGCCTCGATCTCGGCGACAGCGAGGTCATCGTCGTGCCGCTGCGGGGCAGCTTCGACGTCACGGCGATCGACGAGACCGGAGAGCGCCACGAGGTCCGCCTTGCCGGACGGACGAGCGTCTTCGCCGGTGCGACCGACGTCGCCTACGTTCCGCGCGGCTCCCGGCTCACGGTGCGCAACGGCGGCGACGGCCCAGCCAAGGTGGCCGTCTGCGGCGCCAAGGCGACGAAGCAGAGCACGCCGCTGCCGTTCCGCCACGTGGCTGCCGCCGATGTCCCCGTGGAGCTGCGGGGCGCCGGCATGGCCTCGCGCGAGGTGCGCAACTTCGGCGTCCCGCAGGTGCTCGACGCGGACTCGATCATCGCGTGCGAGGTCGTCACGCCCGCCGGCAACTGGAGCTCCTACCCGCCGCACAAGCACGACGAGGAGCGCGACGGGGTGGAGACTCAACTGGAGGAGATCTACTACTTCGAGGTCCGGGCGGAGTCCCCGGCGGATGGGGCCGACCCCGTTGGCTACCAGCGGGTGTACGGCACCCCGGAGCGGCCGTTGGACGTCTTCGCCGAGGTCCGCTCGGGCGATGTCGTCCTGGTACCGCACGGCTGGCACGGCCCCGCGATGGCCCCGCCCGGCTACGACCTCTACTACCTGAACGTCATGGCCGGGCCCGGCGCGACCAGGGCGTGGCTCATCTGCGACGACCCCGCCCATGCCTGGGTGCGGAACTCGTGGGCTCAGCAGGATGTCGACCCGAGACTGCCGATCGGAGGACCCCGATGACCGCCGGCGCCGAAAAGGTACGCCTCACCGTGGGGCAGGCCGTGGTGCGCTTCCTGGCCAACCAGTGGAGCGAGCGGGACGGCCAGCGCCAGAAGCTGTTCGCCGGGTGCTTGGGCATCTTCGGTCACGGCAACGTCGCGGGCGTGGGCCAGGCCCTGCTGCAGAACGAGCTGGCCGACGACGAGGAGCGCCTGCCGTACGTGCTGGCCCGCAACGAGCAGGCCATGGTCCACACCGCGGTGGCCTATGCACGGCAGAAGGACCGGCTCCAGACGTGGGCCTGCACCGCGTCCGTCGGCCCCGGCTCGACCAACATGCTCACCGGGGCTGCGCTGGCCACCGTCAACCGTCTGCCGGTGCTGCTGCTGCCCTCCGGCACGTTCGCCACCCGGGTGCCGGCGCCGGTGCTGCAGGAGCTCCAGGTGCCGTACGCCGCGGACGTCACCGTCAACGACGCATTCCGCCCGCTGTCGCGCTTCTTCGACCGGGTCAACCGGCCCGAGCAGCTGCCCTCGGCCCTGCTGGGCGCCATGCGGGTCCTCACCGACCCGGTGGAGACCGGGGCGGCGACGATCGCGCTGCCCCAGGACGTGCAGGCCGAGGCCTTCGCGTGGCCGGTCGAGCTCTTCGCGCCACGGGTCTGGCGGGTGGCCCGGCCGGCACCGGAGGCCGTCGACGTCGCGGACGCGGCCACCCTCATCCGCTCGGCGCGGCGGCCACTCATCGTCGCCGGCGGCGGGGTGCACTACTCCGGCGCGGAGCAGGCGCTGCGCGTGTTCTGCGAAGCCAGCGGCATCCCGGTCGGGGAGACCCAGGCCGGCAAGGGCGCGGTGCCGCACGGTCACCCGCAGGCCATGGGCGCGATCGGTTCGACGGGCACGACGGCCGCGAACGCGCTGGCCCGGGAGGCCGACGTCGTGATCGGCATCGGCACCCGCTACAGCGACTTCACCACCGCTTCGCACACCGCCTTCCAGAATCCGGGCGTCCGCTTCGTCAATATCAACGTCGCCCGGTTCGACGCCGGCAAGCACGGGGGCCTGCCGGTCGTGGCGGACGCCCGGGAGGGGCTCAACGCCCTCACCGTGGCCCTGCAGGGACATGCCGTGGACCCGGCGTACCGGGACCGGCAGGTGAGGCTGTTCCGCGACTGGGACGCGCGGGTGGAGGCGGCCTACCACCCGCCTGCCGAGGTCACCGATGCGCTCGCCGACGGCGTCCTCACCCAGGGCACGGTGCTCGGCTGCGTCAACGAGCTGTCCGACCCGAGGGACGTCGTCGTGTGCGCCGCCGGCTCGATGCCCGGTGACCTGCACAAACTATGGCGGGTCCGGGACCGCAAGGCCTACCACGTCGAGTACGGCTACTCCTGCATGGGCTACGAGATCCCCGGCGGCATCGGGGTGCGGCTGGCGGACCCCGACCGCGACGTCTTCGTCATGGTGGGCGACGGCTCCTACCTGATGATGCCGACCGAGCTGGTCACGGCCGTGCAGGAACGGGTCAAGGTGATCGTCGTCCTGGTCCAGAACCACGGTTTCCACTCCATCGGCTCGCTGTCGGAGTCTCTCGGCTCACAGCGGTTCGGCACGAAGTACCGCTTCCGCAATGACGCCACCGGCCGGCTGGACGGCGGGAAGCTGCCGATCGACCTCGCCGCCAATGCCCGCAGCCTCGGGGCGACGGTGATCGAGGTACACAGCCGCGGGGAACTCGAGCAGGCGATCAAGGACGCCAAGGCCGCCCCGGCGGACGGCGGACCCGTCGTCATCCATGTGGAGACCGACCCCACCGTCCACGCCCCCGACAGCGAGTCCTGGTGGGATGTCCCGGTCAGCCAGGTCAGCGACCTCGACACCACCCAGCGCGCCCACACCACGTACGCCGGGCACAAGGCCACCCAGCGCCCACTGCTGGCGCCGACCGAGAGGACGAACCGATGAGCAGGCCGGCCATGATCGGCAGCGCCCCGGACAGCTGGGGTGTGTGGTTCCCCGACGACCCCCGACAGACTCCCTGGCAGCGCTTCCTGGACGAGGTCGCCGGCGCCGGCTACACCCGCATCGAGCTGGGGCCGTACGGCTACCTGCCCACCGACCCCTCACGGCTGCGCGCCGAGCTGGACAAGCGGGGGCTGACCGTGACGGCCGGCACCATCTTCGAGCACCTGCATCGCGCCGACTCGTGGGACACCACGTGGAAGGACGTCTCCGCGGCAGCCTCGCTGACCGCAGCCATTGGCGCCAAGCACCTCGTGGTCATCCCCGACTTCTGGCGCGACCCGCAAACCGGGGCGGTCCTGGAAACCGCGCACCTGACTGCCGAGCAGTGGGTGGCGTACGGCGCGCAGACGAACCGGCTCGCGCGCCGCATCCGCGACGAGTTCGGCCTGCAGATCCAGTTTCACCCCCACGCGGACACCCACGTGGACACCCACGAGAACGTGGAGCGGTTCCTCCACGAGACGGACCCCGACCTGGTGAGGCTGTGCCTGGACACCGGGCACATCTCCTACTGCGGTGGGGACAACCTCAAGCTCATCGGCGACCATCCCGAGCGGATCGGGTACGTGCATCTCAAGCAGGTCGACCCCGCTGTCCTGACGGCCGTGCACGAGCAGGGCATCGGCTTCGGCGAGGCCGTGCGAATGGGGGCCATGTGCGAGCCACCGACGGGCATCCCCGACATGCCCCCCATCCTCGACGCCCTGGCGAACCTCGACGCGGAGATCTTCGCCATCGTCGAGCAGGACATGTACCCGTGCCCCGCCGACAGACCCCTGCCCATCGCGACGCGGACCTTGGCGTACCTGCAGTCCTGCGGCCCGCTGCGCTGACGGGCGGCTTTCGCGGGCGCAGCTGATGACCGCTCGCACCAGGAACCAACGATCCCCCGAACAGGCAGCACCACCCGCCTGACCCGTCCCCCCAAATCCGTCCCGACGACGTGGCGGATGAAGAAAGGCAGAAACGACATGATGCGTAGATCTCGCATGTCCCTGCTCGCGGCCGGCGCCGTGACCGCTCTCGCCCTGGCGGCGTGCAGCTCCAGCGGAGGCAAGCAGACCACCGAGGGTGACGCCGGCAAGGCTGGCACCGCCACCACCCCGAGGATGACCGTCGCCTTCATCACCCATGCGGCCCCGGGCGACACCTTCTGGGACCTGGTCCGCAAGGGCGCCGAGGACGCGGCGAAGAAGGACAACGTCGAGCTGCAGTACCAGTCCGACCCGGACGGCGCGAACCAGGCCAACCTCGTGCAGTCCGCGATCGACAAGAAGGTCGACGGCATCGCGGTGACCCTGGCCAAGCCGGACGCCATGAAGGCCAATGTGCAGAAGGCCGCTCAGGCCAGGGTCCCGGTCGTCGCCCTCAACGGCGGCATCGACGCGTGGAAGAGCATGGGCGTACTGGGCTACTTCGGCCAGGACGAGAGGATCGCCGGTCAGGCGGCCGGCGAGCGGCTCACGAAGGACGGCGCCAAGAAGGCGCTCTGCGTCATCCAGGAGCAGGGCCACGTGGGCCTCGAGGCTCGGTGTGACGGGACGAAGGCCGGGTTCCCGAACACCGAGAAGATCTACGTGACCGGCACCGACATGCCGAGCGTCCAGGCGGCGATCACCTCAAAGCTCCAGCAGGACAAGAGCATCGACCGCGTGCTGACCCTCGGCGCGCCGTTCGCGCTGACCGCCGTCAAGTCGGTCAAGGACGCCAACACCTCGGCCAAGGTGGTCACCTTCGACACCAACAAGGACCTCGTGGCCGCGATCAAGGGCGGCCAGGTCGAGTGGGCGGTCGACCAGCAGCCCTACCTCCAGGGATACCTCGCGGTCGACAGCCTGTGGCTCTACAAGACCAACGGGAACACCATCGGCGGTGGCCAGGCGACCCTGACCGGTCCCGCGTTCATCGACAACACCAACGTCGCCGTTGTCGAGAAGTTCGCCAGCAACGGCACGAGGTGAGCTGATATGACTGCTACGGCCACAGAGCCGAGCAGGGGGTTGGCCGCCCGGGACGACCGGGTGGCCACCCGCCCCCTGGCGGCACGGCTGCTGAGCCGCCCTGAGGTCGGGTCGCTCATCGCCGCGATCGTGATCTTCCTGCTCTTCATGGCGGTCGCGGAGCCCTTCCGCAACGTCGCCAACGTCGGAACGATCCTCTACGGGGCCTCGACCATCGGCATCATGGCCGTCCCCGTGGCGCTGCTCATGATCGGCGGGGAGTTCGACCTCTCCGCCGGCGTCGCGGTGACCACCTCCGGGCTCTCCGCGTCCCTGCTCGCCTGGAACTTCGGGCTCAACGTCTGGGTCGGCATCCTGCTGGCGCTGGTCGTCTCCGTGGCGATCGGCGCGTTCAACGGGTGGCTGCTGCTCAAGACCGGACTGCCGAGCTTCCTGGTCACGCTAGGCACGTTCTTCATCCTGCAGGGCGTCAACCTCGGCGTCACGCGGCTGCTCACCGGCAACGTCGCCAGCGCCGACATCAGCGACATGGACGGCTTTGGCAGCGCGCAGAACATCTTCGGATCCGAGGTGACCCTCGGGCCGGTCAACTTGAAGATCACGGTCCTGTACTGGGCCGTGCTGACCGTCATCGCCGCCTACGTCCTGCTGCGTACGCGGGTGGGAAACTGGGTGTTCGCGGTGGGCGGTGACGCCGCCGCGGCGCGCGCCGTCGGCGTACCCGTCCGGGCGACCAAGATCGGCCTCTTCATGGCCGTGGGGTTCTGCGCCTGGCTCTCCGGCATGCACCTGCTGTTCCAGTTCAACACGGTGCAGTCCGGCGAGGGCGTCGGCAAGGAGTTCATCTTCATCATCGCCGCCGTCATCGGCGGCTGCCTGCTCACCGGCGGCTACGGCTCGGTGGTCGGCGCCTCGCTCGGGGCGCTGATCTTCGGCATGACCCAGCTCGGCATCAACTACGCCGGCTGGAACCCCGACTGGTTCAGGACCTTCCTCGGCGTGATGCTGCTGCTGGCGACGCTGGTGAACATGTACGTCAAGAAGAGGGCGGACCTGCGATGAGCACCCCGACGACGGAGCGGCACGAGGCCGCCGGGCACTCGACAACCCCCATCCTCGAACTCGAGAACGTCGGCAAGAGCTACGGCAACGTCCACGCCCTGCGCGGCGTCAGCCTCAACGTCCGCCAGGGCGAGGTCACGTGCGTTCTCGGCGACAACGGCGCCGGCAAGTCGACGCTGATCAAGATCATGTCCGGCCTGCACGACCACACCGACGGCACGATGAAGCTCGACGGCGCGGCACGCCGCTTCGGTTCGCCGCGGGCCGCCCAGGCGAGCGGAATCGCCACCGTCTACCAGGACCTCGCGCTCGCGCCGCTCATGTCGGTGTGGCGGAACTTCTTCCTCGGCAACGAACTGCGCAAGGGGCCGTTGCGCACTCTGGACATCGCCCGGATGAAGCGCATCTGTGAGGACGAACTGGGCAAGATGGGGATTGTCGTCCCCGATCTCGACCGGCCGGTCGCGGGCCTGTCCGGCGGCCAGCGCCAGTGCATCGCCATCGCCAGGGCCATCTACTTCGGGGCGAGGGTAATCATCCTCGACGAGCCGACGGCCGCGCTCGGTGTCAAACAGTCCGGTGTCGCCCTGCGGTACATCGTCAAGGCTCGCGACGCCGGGCTGGGCGTCATATTCATCACCCACAATCCGCACCACGCCTACCTCGTCGGCAACCACTTCGTCATCCTCAAGCTCGGTCGAGTCGTGCTGGACGCGCACCGCGACGACCTGACCCTCGAACAGCTCACGACGGAGATGGCGGGCGGCCAGGAGCTGGCGGAGCTCAGCCACGAGCTGCGCGGGGTCGACCCGGGCAAGGTCATCGAGCCCGGGGAGGTCGAGCACGGTCACGTCGGAGCCCCCGCCCTCAGCCCTGAGGAACTCAAGGGCGTGGAGCGCGAAGAAGAGGAGGAGCTGAGGGCATGAGCGCATCGCCCCTGCGGGTCGGGATCATCGGCGTCGGCATGATGGGTACCGACCACGCCGACCGGCTCGTCCACCGCGTCGCCGGAGCGGAGCTGGTCGCGGTCTCCGACCCGGACGCCGCCCGGGCCGCCGACCTGGCCGGACGCTTCGACGGCGTACGCAGCGTCCGTGACCCGCTCGAACTCATCGCCGCCGAGGACGTCGACGCCGTGCTCATCGCCTCGCCCGGCCTCGTGCACGAGGAGCAGGTCCTCGCCTGCGTCGAGCACGGCAAGTACACCCTGTGCGAGAAGCCGCTGACGATGGACAGCGAGTCCTCGCTGCGCGTGGTCGAGGCCGAGCGCAACAAGGCCGGCCGGCCGCTCATCCAGGTCGGCTTCATGCGGCGTTTCGATCCCGAGTACGCCGAGATGAAGCGACTGCTCGACTCCGGTGAGCTCGGACGGGTCCTGCTCGTGCACAACACCCACCGCAACAAGACGGTTCCGGACTCGTTCCGCTCCGACATGATCGTCAGCGACTCGTTGGTGCACGAGGTCGACGTGTGCCGCTGGCTCTTCGATGACGAGATCGAAGCGATCACCGTCCTCGCGCCGAAGCCGACCGGCAAGGCGGCCGACGGAGTCGTCGACCCCCAGGTGGCCATCTTTCACATGGCTGGCGGCGGCATGGCCACGACGGAGGTCTTCGTCAACTGCCAGGTCGGCTACGAGGTCCGCTGCGAGGCGGTGGCCGAACTCGGCAACGTGACGGTCGGCCTGGGGCAGAACCTGTTCGTCCGCCGCGACAACCACTACGGCGGCCACATTCCCGACGACTTCCGTGACCGCTTCGCCCGCGCCTACGACCTGGAGGTTCAGGCGTGGGTCGACGCGTCACGCCGGGGCGAGGTCGTCGGGCCCACCACCTGGGACGGCTACGCCGCGACGGCGGTGTGCATGGCCGGCGTGGAGTCGCTTGCCACCGGCAGGCCTGTCTCGGTTGACATGGCCGACCGCGCCGAGGTCTTCCGGGGTGCAGGCACGTGAAGATGGCCCTCGACCCGTACATGTTCCGGGAGGTGCCCCTCCTGGAGCTGCCGGCTCTGGTCGCGGAGTTGGGCTACGAGTGGATCGAGCTGTCGCCGCGGGAGGACTTCACGCCCTTCTTCAACCATCCGCGGGTCGACGACGGCACCGTGCGGCGTTTCAAGAGGGCGCTGACCGAGGCGGGCGTGGGTGTCTCGTCGGTGCTGCCGCTCTACCGGTGGTCGGGCCCCGACGAGGACGACCGGCAGGCCGCGGTGCGCTACTGGAAGCGGGCGATCCAGATCGCGGTCGAGCTCGGGGTCGACACGATGAACTCGGAGTTCAACGGCAATCCCCGCCAGGCGGCTGTGTGCGAGCGGCAGTTCTGGCGCTCCATGGAGGAGCTCCTGCCGGTGTTCGAGCGGGAGGGGATCCGGCTGGTCCTCGAGCCGCATCCGGACGACTGGGAGGAGGACGGCAAGCGGGCGGTCGACATTCTCCGCGGCATCAACTCGCCTCTGGTGTCGTTCCTCTACTGCGCGCCGCACACCTTTCATCAGGGCAACGACTGCACGGGCATCATGCGGAAGGCGGGCGATCTGCTGACCATGGTCCACGTCGCCGACTCGTTCGACCACACCGCCTCCTCCGGGCTGCGCTACATCGTCAATCCGCCCGGCTCGCAGGTGACCGTCCACCAGCACCTGGACATCGGGCAGGGCGAGGTCGACTTCGACGAGTTCTTCTCGGGCCTGGAGTCGATCGGTTTCGACGGAATCGTCACCACGTGTGTCTTCGCCTGGGAGGAGCGAGCCCGGGAGTCCAGCGCCTTCATGCGCGACGCCATCCGCGACCATCTCCGCCGCTGGGCAGCGCCGCCCACCTTCGAATCCTCCTAGACCATCCGGCAGACCGCCGCCAGTCCGCACGCGGAAGGACCGTGAGCATCGTGAGCACCTCACCTGCCCGTATCACCCATCTCATCGGCGGTCGCCCTTGGGATGGCGTCCCAGAGCGCACCAGCGAGGTCTTCAACCCGGCATCGGGAGAGGTCACCGCCCGCCTCGACCTGGCATCCGCGGGCCTCGTCGGCGATGTCGTCGCCACGGCCCGGACCGCCTGGGAGGCCTGGGCGGAGACGTCGCTGGCCAAGCGCACGCGCGTGCTGTTCGGGTTCCGCGAGCTGCTCAACGCGCGTCGGGATGACATCGCCGCGCTGATCACCGCCGAGCACGGCAAGGTGCTCGACGACGCGCTCGGCGAGGTGACGCGGGGCCTCGAGGTCGCCGAGTTCGCCTGCGGGATCCCGCAGCTGCTGAAGGGCGGGTTCACCGAGAACGCCTCTACGAAGGTGGACGTGTACTCGCTCCGCCAGCCGCTCGGGGTCGTCGCCGTGATCTCCCCGTTCAACTTCCCCGCCATGGTCCCGTTGTGGTTCATCCCCATCGCCATCGCCTGCGGAAACGCGGTGGTCCTCAAGCCCAGCGAGAAGGATCCATCGGCGGCGGTGGCCGTGGCCCGCCTCTGGACCGAGGCCGGCCTGCCGGACGGGGTGATGAACGTGGTGCACGGTGACAAGGAAGCGGTCGACGCGCTGCTGACCCACCCTGACGTCAAGGCCGTCTCGTTCGTCGGCTCCACTCCCATCGCCCGGTACGTCTACGAGACCGGCACGGCGCACGGCAAGCGGGTCCAGGCGCTCGGCGGCGCCAAGAATCACATGCTGGTCCTGCCCGACGCGGACCTCGACCTCGCGGCGGACGCCGCGATCAACGCCGGCTTCGGCTCCGCCGGCGAGCGGTGCATGGCGATCTCCGCGCTCGTCGCGGTCGACACCATCGCCGACGAGCTCGTCGAAAAGATCACCGAACGGATGCGCAAGCTGCGCACCGGCGACGGCACCCGCGGGTGCGACATGGGGCCGCTGGTCACCGGCGCGCACCGCGACAAGGTGGCCGGCTATGTGGAGGCGGGCGTCGGAGAGGGCGCGACCCTGGTCGTCGACGGCCGCAAGGACGAGTTCGACGGCGGCGAACAGGGCTTCTGGCTCGGTCCGACCCTTTTCGACAACGTCAGCCCGGAGATGTCCGTCTACCGGGATGAGATCTTCGGCCCGGTGCTGTCGGTGCTTCGCGTGCGGTCCTACGAGGAGGGGCTGGACCTCATCAACGCCAACCCGTACGGCAACGGCACCGCCATCTTCACCAACGACGGGGGCGCGGCCCGGCGCTTCCAGAGCCAGGTGGAGGTCGGCATGGTGGGCATCAACGTGCCGATCCCGGTGCCGGTGTCCTACTACTCGTTCGGTGGTTGGAAGGACAGCCTCTTCGGCGACAGCCACGCTCACGGCATGGACGGCGTCCACTTCTACACCCGCGGCAAGGTGGTGACCTCGCGCTGGCTCGACCCGAGCCACGGTGGGCTCAACCTGGGCTTTCCTCGAAACGACTGAGATCCTCCGCCGTTCGACCGCCGGCCGGTGACGGTCCCCGCAGCAGCAGCCGCTGAGACGTCTCCGGGCAACCCGTGCCCAGCGGCGCGGATTGCCCGGACGACGTAAGGGGTGGCCGGCGTGAGGTCAGTGGCTCAGCTTCGCGGCTGACTGGGCCGCGAGCCGCTCGGCCAGCTGCTGCGGGGACGCTCCGGCAGCGAGCGCCCGCGCGACGAGCGTGGCCTGGCTCGGTGGGGCCATGCCACCGATGGGCGGGTCCCGGTCGAGGTTGGTGGGGAAGGCGTAGCCCTCGGCGCTGGCGGCGATGACGTTGGCCAGGGCGCGTTCGTCCCAGCCGGCGGCCTTGCGCGAGAGCAGGACCGGGTAGACCGCGGCGGCGACCCGTTCGCGGTCCACCGTCTCCATGGCCCGACCGAACGCGGACGAGATCTGCAGCAGATTCGCCATGCGCCTGATGTCCGCTGAGTGGTTCGATCCCGCCGCGTGGAACAGTGCCGGGTTGAAGAAGACCGCGTCGCCCTTATGCAGCGGCAGCTGGACGTGGTGGCCGACGAAGTGGTCCTGGAACTCCTGGAGCCAGTACGCGAGGTACCCGAGGTCGTACTTCTGCGAGTGCGGCAGGTACAGCGTCGGCCCGGACTCCACCGGCATGTCACAGTGGGCCACCGCACCCTGCAGGGTCAGGGCGGGGGCCAGCGCGTGCACGTGCCCGGGGTACTGCGCGGAGACCTCGGGCGACTGGAAGCCCAGGTGGTAGTCCCGGTGCACCGTCTGCCCCTCGCCCCCCGGGTTGACGACGTTGACCTGGGAGGTGACCTGGTAGCCCGGGCCGAGCCACGCGGTCGCCACGAGGGCGACGACGTCGTTGGCGTAGTAGTCGACGAAGGCGTCGGCGTCGGTGACGGCCAGCTTCTCCAGGGCGTTCCAGACCCGGTCGTTGGCACCGGGCTTGGCGAAATGGTCGCCGACCGCCGTCCCGGCCGCCCGCTGCTCCTCGATCATCCGCTGGAACGCCGCGCTCACCCGGTCGACGACCGCGGCCTCGAAGGCGTTATCGACGACGACGATGCCGGGACCGGCCGACAGCGCGCGGGTGATCTCCGCCTGCACGGCGGGCCGGCGCTCGGGGTCGGACCCGGCAGCCTGAAGAGCGCCCGCGTCGTACATTAGGACCTGCTGCTCGACGCGGGCGGCGTGCGGATAGTCGCCGTGGTCCGTCTGTGCCTCGAGCACCTGGAGGAGGTCCTCGAGGTGGGCGTCGGCGGCGCGCAGCCACCCCTGAGCGGTGGTGCGGGTGGGAGTGGTGGTCACGGGTCCTCCTGGATGACGGTCCTGGCGTGGTCCTCAGCATGCGGTCGGCCGGTATGGCCTGCCAGCACCAGAACCCCTCAAAAAGACCTCATGCCGGTGTCCGCCGCCCAGGTAGCGTGCACGGATGGCACGCGGGCATCGGGTACGGGATATCGCCGAGCAGGCCGGGCTGAGCGAAGCCACGGTGGATCGCGTGCTGCACATCCGACCGGGGGTGAGTCCGCGGGCCGTGCGCGCGGTGGAACAAGCCCTCCTGGATCTCGACGGCAGCAGACCCAGCTGAGGCTTGGCACACGGGCGCTGATGCTGGACGTGGTCATGCAAGCGCCGCAGCGGTTCAGCAGTGCGGTGTGCGAGGCGTTGGAGGCGGAGTTGCAGCGGACCCGACCGGCGGCCGTGCGGGCGCGGTTCCACCTGCGGGAGTCGGGAGAGGCGGCGGAGCTCGTGGCCACCCTCGACGGTCTCGGCCGTGGGCGGGTATGCCACGGTGTGCTGCTCAAGGCGCCGGACCACCCGGCGGTCGCCGCGGCGGTGCGCCGGCTCCACCAGCGTGAGGTACCCGTCGTCACCCTGGTCACCGACGTACGCGACTGCCCGCGCATCGCGTACGTGGGTCTGGACAACACGGCGGCGGGCGCCACTGCGGCCTACCTCGTCGCGCAGTGGCTGCGCGTCGGAGGCCGGCACCATACTGGTGACGCTGAGCTGTTCGGTGTTCTTCGGTATGCGGGAGCGGGCCGAGGCGTTCCGTACGGCGATGGGAGCATTTGCTCCCGAGCTGCGCATCGTCGTCCTCCCCGACGCCAACGGCCTCGACGAGGCCATGGCGGGGCTGGTCCGGTCGGCGCTGGCCGAGCACCCGGGCGTGCGGGCCATCTACTCCGTCGGTGGGGGCAACCGGGCCATCGCCGCTGAGCTGGTGCGGGCGGGCCTGGAGTGCGAGGTCTTCCTCGGCCACGACCTCGACGAGCACAACGTGGACCTGCTCCGGGCCGGAACGCTGCACGCGGTACTGCACCACGACCTGCGCGCCGACACGCGGGCCGCGCTGCGCCAGGTGCTGCGCCACCATCGGCTGCTGGCCGGGGCGCCGACCTCGGTGCCGGCCGGGGTGGAGGTGGTGACCCCCTACAACATTCCGGCGCGGCTGCGGCCTGTCTGAGGTGTCACCGCAGCAGAGGCGCAGCCGACGAGGACCGACAACCCGAGCAGGGCCCGGTCGAGGTATGCCTGGGAGAGCCGCCGCGCCGCGGCCTCCACCAGGGCGACGGTGCCACGGTCAGCGGGGCGTGCCGCTGGTGGCCCGGACCACCAGGGTCGGTGGCACGACCACGGCAGGTCCCGGCGGCACGACCTGATCGAGCCGGGCCGCGAGCCGCTCGACGGCGAGGCGCCCGAGCGCGTCGGCATCCTGACGGATGGTCGTCAGGGCGATATGAGCGTAGGAAGCGGCCCGGATGTCATCGAACCCGACCACCGAGAGCCCCCCGGGCACTGCCAGCCCGGCCCGCCGCGCGGCGTCGACGATGCCGAGCGCACAGCGATCGTTGAAGGCGGCCACCGCCGTGGGACGCTCCCGGGGCGGGGCTGCCAGCAGCGCGGCGGCCGCCCGCGCACCGTCCTCCTCGGTGAGGCCTCCGGGCAGGAGTGGCGTGTCGGGAAGGCCGAGCCGCCGTACGGCCGTCCGATAGCCGCGGCGCCGCTGGGCGGCGCCGGCTGCCGGACCACCGTCGGCGTGGGCGATCCGCTGGTGGCCGAGTCCGTGCAGGTGGGCGACCGCCTGCCGCAGTCCCTCGGCGTCATCGGTACGGACCACGTCGAGGTCGTCGGCCCGTACGCCGCGCAGCACGCTGACGGTCGGCAGTCGACCCGCCATCTGCGACAGCGCCCGTGGCGGCAGCGTCGAGCCGAGCAGGACGAGTCCCTCGCAGCGTTCGCCGAGCAGGGCCCGCACCGCCTCCTCCTCACCACGACGCGGGGTAACACCGCTCAGGACCACCTCGTAGTCCGACTGCGCCGCCGCCGCGTACAGGCTGTCGATCAGGTCGCCATGGAAGGCGTGGCCAACGCCGAACACGACGCCGAGCATGCGGGTACGCGTGCTGCCCAGGCGGCTGGCTCTGCGGTCCGGCTGGTAGCCGAGGGCCGCAGCCGCCGCCAACACGCGCTGGCGGGTGGCCTCGGAGGCACCCACCGCGCCCCGGAAGACGATGGACACCAGCGCACGGGAAACGCCGGCGCGCACCGCGACGTCCTCCATCGTCGGGCGGGCCGCACTCATGGCCACCACTCTAACTAGAGCGCTCCAGACAGTCCCTTGCCGGGCGGAACGAAGTGCGACATGCTCTCCAACTAGAGCGCTCTAGTGAGGAGTCGTCATGTCGCTTCCCCCCGTGCTTCCCGTCCCGGTCCGCGTCGGACTGATCGGCGCCGGACGGATCGGCACCTTCCACGCCACCACCCTCGCCCGGCGGCTGCCGCAGGCCGAACTCGTGATTGTCGCCGACCCGGCCGACGGCGCCGCCCAGCGCCTCGCCGCGCCGCTCGGTGTCGAGGCCACCACCGACCCAGATGCCGTGCTCGCCGACGAGCGCGTCGAGGCCGTCGCCATCACCTGTTCCTCCACCGCCCATGCCGAACTCGTCATCCGGGCAGCCGCGGCGGGCAAAGCCGTCTTTTGCGAAAAGCCGATGGCGATGAGCGTCGAAGAGGCCGACGCTGCGATCGCCGCCTGCCAGGAAGCGGGCGTACCCCTGCAGGTGGGGTTCAACCGCCGGTTCGCCGCGGACTTCGCCGCCGCCAAACGGATGGTCGATGACGGCGCCGTCGGCACCCCGCAGCTGCTGCGCTCGCTCACCCGCGACCCGGACCTGGCCCACCCCACGGCCGTCCCGGCGTGGACCATCTTCACCCAGACGCTCATCCACGACTTCGACGCTTTGAACTGGTTCAACGCTGGCGCCACGGCCATGGAGGTGCACGCCATGGCCGACGCCCTCGTCGCACCCGATTGCAGAGCCGCCGGGCTCCTCGACACCGCTGTGGTAACCATCCGCTATGACAACGGCGCGCTCGCCACGGCCGAGGCCAGCTTCTCCGCAGCCTACGGCTACGACGTACGCGCCGAGATCTTCGGGTCGGCGGGAATGGTGACCGCCGGCACCCCCGCGCAGCTGCCCGTGCGGCACTGGAGCAGCGCCGGTGTGGCGGGCCCGACCGCCCGCGCCGACACTGAACTCTTCTCCGACGCGTATGCGGCCGAGCTCGCCAGCTTCTGCCAGGCGGTGCGCAACCGTACGCCACCGGCGGTCGGGGGCCACGACGCCCGAGCCGCATTACGGATCGCGCTCGCCTGCATCGCCTCCGTCCAGTCCGGCGCACCGGTCCGCCTCGACGACATCGACGAGCCGAGCGGGGCCGCCGCATGAACGCCCGAGGCCGACAGGCACCCTTCACCCTGGCCGTCTGCGCCGAGATGGTCTTCCGGGAGCTGCCCATGGGCGATCGGATCCGGCGGATCACCGAACTGGACTTCCAGGTCGAGATCTGGGACTGGACCCGACACGACGTCCACACCCTGGCGGCCCTACGCAAGGAGGGAGCCGTCTACTCCTCCATGACCGGTTACGTCCGCGGCAGCCTCACCGACCCTGCCGGTGCGGACGAACTGCTCGCCACCGCCGAGGAGTCCATCGCGGTGGCCCGACAGCTCGGGATCCCGAGGCTGAACCTGCACGGCACCGGCCTTGACCGCGACGGCCTGCCGCTGGTGCCGGCCGCAGAGGTCACCGGCCCCATGTGGCTGGCCGCACGGCACACACTCAGCCGGATCGCCCGCCTCGGCGAGGCCCACGGCGTCACCTTCGTGCTGGAAAACCTCAACACCACCGTGGACCACCCGGGCGTACCCTTCGGCCGCGCGCAGGACTGCCTGGCGCTCGTCGAGTCGGTCGGCAGCGGCCACCTGCGGCTCATGCTCGACCTCTACCACGCGCAGATCGGCGAGGGAAACCTCACCGCGCTGTGCCGCCGCGCCCTGCCCTGGATAGGAGAGATCCAGGTGGCGGACGTCCCGGGACGATGCGAGCCCGGCACCGGCGAGATCAACTATCCCGCCATCGCACGCTCCCTCGCAGACATCGGATATGTGGGCACGGTCGGCTTCGAGGGGTGGGCATCCGGAGAGGACACCGCCGCCCTGCACGCGTTCCGAGCCGCCTTCACCGTGCCACCCGCCAGATGAGGCTTCGAGGTGAGCCGCGACGACCAGCAGATCAACGTCCTGGACGGCCGCCGCCTCGACTGAGTCGGTTGATTCGCGGTGGCCGAGGCTCCACGCTCATCGTTCGCCTCGGCCGCCGCTATCACGCGCGGCCCTCAGTCTCCGGCTCGTCGTACGCGGGCTCCTCGTAGTCGTCGATGATCGCCGGGCCGTAGTCGGGGCCCCAGTCCGAAAACCTGTCGAGCACTCGCCTCGGTGGCGCCGGGTCCCCGGTCTTCGCCTCGTCTGCCGCATTCGGCTGCATGTCATTCACCGGCGCACGCTAGCGGAACTGCGCCGGAAACTCGGCATGACCACCATCTGGGTCACCCACGACCTCGGTGTGGTGGCGCGCCTGGTCGATCGGGTCGTCGTGATGTACGCGGGCCACGTGGTCGAGGACGCGCCCGTGCGACAGGTGTTCAGCGCTCCGCAGCACCCGTACACGAAGGCGCTGCTGGCCGCCCTGCCCGACCCGACTGACGACGACCGGCCGTCGCTGGCCCAGATCCCCGGACGGCCGCCGGCCGCCACCGACCCGGTGGAAGGATGCCCGTTTCGGCCGCGGTGCTCGCTGGCCGTCGACGCGTGCGCGACCCGCCCTCCGCTACAGACGCGAATGCAGGGACGGGCCGCATGCTGGGTGCCCCCGCACGAGTGGAGAAGCTGATGCTCACGGCGACCGATCTGGTCAAGCAGTACCCGGTGCGGGGCGGCGACGGTGTCGTGCGCGCCCTCGCCGTGCGGCTGCGCCGGGACCTGCCGGCTGTCACGCCCGCGTAGAGAATTTCAACAAGATCTGCTGGTGATAAACTTCCGGCATGGCAACGGCCCCGTGGCAGGCGGTGACGGCCCTCGTCGACCAGGTACGACGGGCGCTGTATGACTACGTCCGCAGCCAGGACCACCCGGTGACGCGGGACGAGGCCGCCGAGGCACAGCACATCTCGCGCAACCTTGCGGCGTTTCACCTCGACAAGCTGGTCGGCGCTGGGCTGCTGCACGCTCGGTACGAGGCGCCGACCGACCAGCCGCGCGGCCGTGGCAGAACGCCAAAGGTGTACGAGGCGGCGCCCGGCTGCATCTCGCTGACCATCCCGGAGCGCCGCTACGACCTGATCGGCGAGATCCTCGCCCAGGCCATCGCCGAAGACCCCACCGATGCCAGATCGGCAGCCCTACGCCTGGCACAGGACCGGGGCCTGACCATCGGTCGTCAGGTCGACGGTGGCGAGCCGGTCGGGGCCGTCCTGGCCGAACTCGGCTTCGAACCGGCCGACGACGAGAAGCTGATCCGGCTGCGGAACTGCCCCTTCCACGAACTCGCCGCCCAGCAGACCGAGCTGGTGTGCGGCCTGAACCAGGCCTTCATCGCCGGCCTGCTCGACGGGCTCGGCCTGACGGACCTCCGCGCGCGGCTGGCCCCCAGTCCGGGCGCCTGCTGCGTACAGATCCATCCGGCCTGACTCGCCCCGCCGCTGCGCCCACGCTCACCGGCAGGTCGGCCCCAGGCGGGACCCGGTGCTCAGCCCAGAAGATCGCCGAGTGGCACCCGCGGGTCGGAAAGCGTGGCCAGGTCGACGGCCCTGCCCCCGTGGCCCGCACGCACCAACGCCTGGATCTGGTCGGTCACGTCCCACACGTTGGCGTTCATCCCGGCCAGTACCCGACCGTCCTTGACCCAGAACGCCATGAACTCCGGCGCCGTGCCATCCACCACCGCCGGATCGCCGCGGAACACCACCCGGTCGTAATCGTCTACCCACCCCGAATACTCCATCCCCAGGTCGTACTGATCGGAGAAGAAGTACGGCAATCGCGCGTACTCGACCTGCTGGCCCAGCATGGACCGCGCCGCGGCCGGGCCACCGTTGAGCGCGTTCGCCCAGTGCTCCACCCGGATGTGCCGGCCCAGCAGCGGGTGGTAGGCGTTGGCCACGTCACCCGCGGCGTAGATGTGCGGGTCGGAGGTGAGCAGCCGGGCGTCGGTGACGATGCCGTTGTCCACCTTCAGGCCCGCCGCCTCGGCCAACTGCACGTTGGGCTGGATGCCCACGCCGACGACGACCGTGTCGGCGGCCAGTTGAGTGCCGTCGGTCAGCAGCACCGAGGACACCCGCCCGGTACCCCGCAGCTGTCGGACTCCGACGCCGAAGTGGAAGGTGACGTCGTGGCGGCGGTGCAGGTCGGCGAACACCCGGGCGACCTCGTCGCCGAGGACCCGCTGCAACGGCAGGTCCGCGGTTTCCACCACGGTCACGGCGGCGCCGTGCTGGCGGGCGGCAGCGGCGATCTCCAGACCGATCCAGCCGGCGCCGATCACCACAAGGTGGGCATGCTCAGTGAGGGCGTCGGCGATCCGATCGGAGTCCGCCAACGTGCGCAGAGACCACACGCCGTCCAGGTCTGCGCCGGGAACGTCCAGGCTGCGTGGCGTCGAGCCGGCGGTCAGCAGCAGCTTGTCGTATCCGAGCCGTTCGCCATCGTCCAGGACGACGTGGCGGGCGGCGCGGTCGATGCCGGTGACCCGGGTCGCGGTACGCAGGTCGACGTTGTTCGCCTCGTACCAGCCGGCGTCGTGCACGTACACGTCGCGCCGCGGTGTGGTCCCCAGCAGCAGGCCCTTGGACAGCGGTGGCCGCTCGTAGGGCCGGTCGGGTTCCTCACCGAGCAGGATCACTTGGCCGCCGAAGCCCTCCTCGCGGAGTGTCTGGGCGGCTTTGGCGCCGGCGAGGCCGGCTCCGACGATGACGAATGTGGCGCCGTTTTCCATGCCGCGTCTCCGAATCGTTTCAGTGGGCTCCGGTGAGGGAGAAGAATTCGGCCCTGGAGCGGGCGTCGTCACGCAGGGTACCGAGCAGGGTGGATGTCACGGTGGTGGCACCGGCGGCCCGCACGCCGCGCAACGTCATGCAGAGATGCTCCGCCTCGATGACGACACCGACGCCCTTGGGAGCCAGTTCGAGGGCCAGCCAGTCCGCCACCTGCTTGGTCAGCCGCTCCTGCACCTGGGGACGGTGGGCGAAAAGCTCCACGACGCGGGCGAGTTTGGACAGTCCGAGGATCCGATCGCCCGGCAGGTAGCCGACATGCGCGACACCGACGAACGGCAACAGGTGGTGTTCGCAGACCGACCTGATCGGGATGGACCGGGCCAGCACCAGTTCGTCGTAGCCCTCGTCGTTGGGGAAGGTGGTCATGTCGAACGGACGCGCGGTGAGCAGTTCGGCGTACGCCCTGGCCATCCGGCGCGGCGTGTCACGAAGGCTTTCGGAGTCCAGGCCGATGCCGAGTGCGGTCAGAAACCGCGCGGCGGCCTGTTCGGCGGCGACCAGGTCGCGCGCTGGTTGCCGGTCGACGCGACGTGGGGCGGGTGCGATGCTCACGTCAGCCGCCCTCGAGCGCGAAGTGCAGGTCCCACGCCGTATCCTCCATTTTCGCCAATGATCGTCGCCGTTAATCGTCATCCTGGACCCTCGGGTCCGGAATTTCAATAGCGAACGCTGGTGAAATCCGCCGCTCTGATCCGCTGCCTCCGCGACCGGGGGTGGCCCTCGCCGATCACCCGCGAAGCTCGCGGAGGACCTCGACCGACGCTCGGTAGGCAGGGTCGTCGGCGTAACCGGAGTGTCCGCGCGTGGCCGGATACGAGCTGTCCCCTGCCGTCCTGGCGAACACCGGGTCGATCATTCGCCGGTCGATGTCCTGGTTGTCGCCAACGCGGCCATCGGCAGCCCGCTCGTCGGCGCCACGAGTGCGCCTCGAGCCGCTCATCCGCCGTATCGGCGGAGGTCTGCTTCGCTTCCCACTGTCGGCGGTAGAAGCCCGCCTCGGCATCCCCCGCCACCCGCACCGCGTGCGGATGCGCCAGCATGCGCTCCGGCGGAGTTCCGGACACGCCGTGAACCCGCAGCTCGGTCCAGCCCCCGCCGTCCTGGTTCACGTAGCCGCCCATGCTCCACCTCCGGCGCTACCGCACCTCTCAGTGCCTCTCTACCGGGAAAGCTCAAGGCCCGCAGTCACCCAGCGGACCCTAATCGTGTCCGAGATTTCAACGGACCGTGTCATCAATGCGGACGTGAGCCAGCGCCGCCGGTCGCCGCCCGGACGATGCCGGACCAGCCCCCCAGCTCGGCGGAGAGTCGTCGACGGATCAGCGCCTCGCTGGGACGACCGGTGGAGCGCGCCCACGAGGCATAGCCCTGGATGGTGACCCGATCGACGCTCCTGGCGTACTCGGCGACGGAAGCCAGCAGCTCGTCAGCCGAGTACGCCGCCTCCCCGGCCCGAACCGGGGCCAGGGAAGCGGCATTTGTGTCCCTCCGGCGGTAGAGCTGCGCCGGTCGTCCCGACCCGCTCCGGTCCACGTGTTCGGTGCCCTCGATCTTGTCGTCGGCGAAGCGGCGGAAGGCGTCCTTGTGACTGACCCGGCCGTCGACGGCATCGTGGATCTGCTGCAGTTGGCGGATGGTGAAGTGATCGTTCAGCAACCGGTCCGGATCGGCAGCGTTGCGGTAGCGGGTTCGCAGGTCGCTGACGGCACGGGCGAGGATCTCCTCGTGGTCCGCGGGCAGTGTGGCCTGCCGGTCGGGCAGCGGCGGGCGGGCCTTGCCCGGTGGGGCCACGGGCGCGAGGTGGAGATCTCGCCGCTCGTCGACCTGCCGGCTGATCCGGTCGTACGGAACGGTGTCGGCGTGCGCGACCGAGACGACCCAACCCCGGGGGTCACGGTCGGGGTCGTCGAAGACGTGCAGCTGACGAGGGGCGAGCCCGGAGATGTCGCACTTGTCGCGCAGCAGCCGTAGCACGGCTTCGGCCAGCCGCTCCCGTTCGTGGACGAAGGTGCCGGGCAGCGCCCAGCGCCGGCCGTCCAGGGGCTCGTCACGACGCACCAGCAGGGCCGCGAGCTGGCCGGTGTGCGGTGTCACCGTCATCAGTGCGACATCCACGGCGAGCGACGGACGAGGGTAGTCGACGAGCCGTCGGCCCTGGCCGTCGCGCCATGCGGAGTGAGCATCGGCTTTCACGCCACCAACCTTATCTTGCTTACCACGAAAACTCCTGTTAGCTTTAGCGCGGCCAGCGATATAAGTACCAGCCCGGAGGTTTCCGTGAACGCTCTGCCCGCCCTGCACCTGGGCGCCCCGACCCAGGCCGGACCCCTCACCGTCTTTCCGGTCTGGACGGATGCCCCGATCGCTCCGACCGCCTGTCGCACATCCCTGCCCGCCGACGTCCGGATCGACGAGCTGCCAACCCCCGTGGTGGGGAAGCTGCGGGTCACTAACCCGGGCGGCACTCCCCTGCTGCTGCTGGAAGGCGCGCTGCTCGACGGCGGATGGCAGCACCGGGTGGTGACCCGCAGCATGCTGGTCGACCCCCAGGGACGGCAGGACGTGCAGGTCGCCTGCGTCGAGCAGAACCGCTGGGCGGGCGGCAAGGTCCAGCGCCTGGCGCGACACCGCGCGCCGCTGGCCGTACGCGGTGCGCTGCGCGGCCTGCGCGCGGAGACCCCCGGCGTCCGTGGGACCAACGTTGACCAGGGCGACGTGTGGCGGAGGGTGAGTCGCTATGAGCGCGATCTGGGCAACTCCCCTACCTCGTCCCTCGTCGACCTCCAGAACCGCCAGGCGACAGAGTTGAAGACGATCCTCACCAAGACCCGACCGCTGTACGGGCAGCGCGGCGTGCTCATCGGCGCGGCCGGTCACCCGGTGCTGCTGGAGGTCTACGACGACCCGCAGACCCTGGCCGAGCAGTGGGAAGCCCTGCTGTCGGCGGTGGCCCTGGACGCGCGTCTCGCCCCGCCGCAGCCCACTTCCGGGCGTCGAGCGCGCGCGTTCATCCAGCGGCTCGCTGCGGTGCCGATCCGGTCGAGCAGCATGGGCGGCAGAGCCGTCGCGGTTGACGCCGACGACGACAAGCTGCTCTCGGCTCGGGGCATCGCCCTCGGCAACCGACTGCTGCACCTCGCAGTCGTGAACGCGAAGCACCAGTTCGTGCTCGCCGGATGACGTCGCGGGGTCGCCGCACGCCCGGTCCCGAGACGCGCGGCGGGAGCTCGACGAGCTTCGCCAGCCGACCCTGCCGCCCTTCGAGCGTTGTCGCGCAGGTCGAACTGGTACGTGTCCTGGCTGAGCGCCCGGGTCAACAGGTGGGCCTCGTGGCCCTACGCGGGGGCAAGGCGCGGAAGGTTCGTGGTGGGGCGGCGTTCCGCGCGTACGACTAACGCGTGGGACGACGCACCGACCTTCCTGATCGTTGAGCCAGTGCCCGTTCGAGTCAGGTCGTTGCTGCGGTTGGAGGACAAGGTGACGGACCATCCGAAGGCGATCGCCCCGGTGGACCACATTGAGCCGGTGCCCCGCCGGATCCGCGCCTTCGTTGCCGGTGAGCAGGTGCTCGACACCACCCGTGCCCGGTACGTGTGGGAGTGGTCGTTCTACCCCCAGTACTACATCCCGATCGCCGACGTGGACCGTGACCTGCTGATCGACGATCAGCGCACCGAGCAGACGCGGCGCGGCACCGCGCGGGTGCACGGACTGCTGGTGGGCGAGACCTCCCGTGATTCGTGCGCGCGATGGTACGGAGACGACGCGCTACCTGGGCTGGCGGACACGATCCGGTTCGACTGGGCGGCGCTCGACGGTTGGTTCGAGGAGGACGAGGAGGTGTTCGTGCACCCCCGGAACCCGTACGCCCGGGTGGACGCGCTGCGGTCCACCCGCAGCGTACGGGTGGAACTGGACGGGGCGGTCCTGGCCGAGTCCACGTCGCCCGTGCTGGTCTTCGAGACCGGCCTGCCGACCCGCTACTACCTCAACCGCACCGACGTGAACTTCCGGCACCTCGTACCGTCGGCGACGACGACCGCGTGCCCGTACAAGGGCCGGACCAGCGACTACTGGTCGGTTCGGGTCGGCGGCACGGTCCACCCGGACCTGGCCTGGTCGTACGACTTCCCCACCGGCGCGCTCCTGCCGATCGCCGGCCCGGTCGCCTTCTACAACGAGAAGGTCGACCTGATCGTCGACGGGGAGCGCCTGAGCCGACCGAGAACACACTTTTCCTGAAACACTCACCACGTTCTGATCGCCAGGTCTCGTGGCGCAGATGGAGGACTCAGGCCCACTCACCCGTGAAGAGCGGAGCGACGGGGCGCTCCCGGCGCCCAATCCGCAGATCCCCGAAGATCGTGCTCCGCTCCGCTCGCTCGACCTCCGCGTCCAGGTCGATCCGCAACTCCTCGGAGGCGTCGTGGGCCGCGCCGATGAGCACGATCTCGGTCCCCGGGTGATCGAGAAAATCGGGCGGGTCGAGCGGGGCGAAGCGACGACCGTGGAACTTTCCCTGCAGCGCAGCGGGCAGCTTGACCTTTTGGGAACCACGCAGGCCGACTCCGGGTGGAGAGGGCGCCTGCGGGTTCTTCACCGTGACGATGTAGCTCGCCTCCAGCTCGATGCCGAGCTCATGCTGCGCCTCGCCGAGACGCGAGGGCAGCTCGAGCTCGTACGCGAGATGGGTGTGGTCATCGTGCCGGGCGATCACGTACGCCCCCTCCGCCGCCGGCCGGGCCGGCGGCTGCTCCCGCCCGCCGCGGGTCCTCGTCCGGTACTCACGTGCCTGCAGGGTCTTGTGTAGCTGCTCGGGCCGGTCCACCACCGCATCGACGAACGCCCAGAAACGGTCATGCTCCTCGATCCCGGGCAGACGCTTACGCCCGACCACGAGTAGCCGCAGATGCCGCCCGTGCCACGGGTGCATCACCACCAGCAGCCGCTGCACCTCTTCCAGGGAGTCGACGTGCTCCTCCTCGACCCGGGGACGGTAGAGGAAGTAGATGTCCCCGTCCTCAAGCAGCTCGGCCATTCGCCCCGCGTACCCGAAACGGCCAGCGGCCAACGCTGCAGCTCACGCGTCTCTGGAGGGACACCCGTCCGAGCACCCCGTACTCCTGGCTCCAGGCCCCGCGCGCGTTTGCTCGCGTACGCCTCGGGCATTCGCGCGACGAAGCACTGTCACGCGGGGAGGAGCAGGTTATGAAGATCCACGACCCGGCCAGCCAGGCAATGCAGAAGGACTACGACGTCACCGACATCGAGCGTCTGATGGGCAAGCGGGACTGGAAGGACTACAACCAAGTGATCAACTGGCTGAAGAAGGAGGGCGACGCGGACCGACGGTTCACCCCCGGCGAGGTACAGCACATGATTGACGACTTCTCCCGGGCGCGGGACAAGCGGATGGACTTCGTCCGTGATCCCGAGCAGCTCTGTCGGACGCTCAAGAGCAGCCGGTAGGGACATCGGTCGGGCCTCGGCCCGACCGAGCACGCATGTGAGGGGGAAGCCCGGCGCACCTACCACGTCAATGCGATGGCGTCTTGCCCGGCTGCCCGGCGCGCCACCAGCGCAGCAACTCGTCCAGCACGTCACGCACGGGAGGCCAGATCCAGGTCCTCGTCGTCGGCCACGTCGGCGCAGGGCACCACCCGCACCGCGCCGGCGTGCGCCCGCAGGTACGGCCGGGCGCCGACGTCACCCACGGCCAGAGCGGCCACGCCCGCCCAGTGGTCGCGTCCGATCAGCACCGGATGGCCGGACCGACCGTTGTCATAGCCGGCCATGACCAGCTCCGCGCGGCCGGCACCGGCGGCGACCCGCCGCACCGCCGCGGCCGTCACGCCGGGCATGTCGACCAGGATCACCACGGTGGCGGCGGCGCCGGTGTCCGCGAGCGCGGCCAGCCCGGCCCGCAGGGACGAGCCCATGCCGGTGGTCCAGTCAGGATTGTCGACGGCCGCGACCCCGTCGAGGGCGGCCCGAGCCCGGACGTCATCGGCCGCCGCGCCGAGGACCACGACCACGGGGGCGCACCGCGCCGCGCGAAGAACGACGATCGACCGATCGACCAGTAGCTGCCCGTCATGGCGGACGAGGGCCTTCGGCATGCCGAAGCGGCGTCCGCCGCCGGCGGCGAGAACAAGCCCGGCCACCCTCATCGACGGAGGCTAACACGCTGCGTCACGTCGAGCCGTCAGGTTTTCAGCCGGGCAGGCGCAGCGCGAGGAAGAAATCGACGCGGTCCTCGAAGCGGCTCAGGTCGCGGCCGGTGAGCTGCTCGACCCGGCCGATCCGGTAGCGCAGCGTGTTCACGTGCACGTGGAGCAGTTCGGCGCAGCGGCTCCAGGAGCCGGAACATGCCAGGAACGTCTCCAGGGTCTGCACCAGGCGAGCGTCGTGGACCCTGTCGTACTCGACGAGCGGGCCGAGCAGCCGGTCACGGAACGCCCGCCGGGTGTCGGTCGGCACGCCGGCCAGCAGCAGCAGGTGCGAGGCGAGTTCGCCGGCCGACACGACAGTCGCCGGGCCCGGCCGGTCGCTCGCCGCGCGCCACGCGTGCCGGGCCTCCTCCACCGCCCCGGCCAGCGCGACGGCGCCCGCAGCCGGCCCGCTGATCCCGATGGCCAGCCGGCCGGCCCCCAGCGCCGGCACCAGCGCCGCCATCCCGGCCCGTACGGTGTCGAGCACGGTTGACGCCGGCTGAGCCGGCGCGGAGACGACGGCCAGTACGCCGTCCGGTCGGTCGGCGGTCAGCCGAGCGACCACGGTCTGCGACGCGTACGGCCGGAGGATCTCCTCCACCACGGCCACGGCCACGGCCAACTCCGAGGGCGCCGGCAGCCCGGTCAGGCTCGCGGTCAGGGCGAGGAACGTCGAATCCGGGGACAGCCCGCACGACGACAGCGCCGCGCGCAGCTCACCGAGATCGCCGCCGGAGTCGAGCAGCGAGCCGACCCGGTCGGCGAGCCGCCGCTCCACCCGGGTCGCCTCGTCGGCCTGGCCCCGCGCCAGCGCGACCAGGCTGACCAGTTCGTCGGCGGCATCGGGCAGCGGCGCGCGGGCGGTACCGGCGGTCACCGCGAGCAGCCAGGACGCCAACCGGTGCTCGGGCCGGCCCGGCACGGCGAGCACGGTCAGCGGTCGCCCGTCCACAATGACCGCTACGGGCAGCCGGTCGGCCGCGACGAACGCCGCCGCCAGGTCGGCCCGGCCGGTGGAGTCCAGGCCCGCGGTGCCCGCGACGATCCGGCCGGTCGGGGTCAGCACCCAGCAGTCCACGCCCAGGTCGGCGGCGACCGGCGAGAGCAGGTCACCCAGCCGCGCTCCGGCCGCCATGGCCGCAGCCAGGCCGCGGTGCCGGACCAGCACGGTCGCCAGTCCGGTGGCTCGCCGCGCCCACAGCGACGGGTTGACCTCGTCGAGGATGTCCCGGAAGGAAACCTCGACCGGGACCTCGAACAACGGCACCTGGTGGGTCCGGCACGCCTCGACCAGGTCCGCCGGCACCGAGCCGTACGCCGCGTCGCCGGCGCCGATCGCGGCCACGCCGGCCGCCGCGCAGGCCGCGACGAAGGTCTCCGAGTCGGCCGGCGCCCGCCGCCACATCAACCCCGTCAGCACGACCTCGCCGCCGGACAGGTACCGGCGGGGGTCGAGCAGGTCGGTGACGTAGACGCGGGTGAGCGGCCGGTCCAGGTCGTCGGCGCCGGCCAGCACCGACAGCCGCAGCTGTGGAATGCCCAACGCCTCGCGCAGCAGCATCGCTGACCTTCCCGTTCGCGCCGAGGCGATCGCCCGGCTTGTAGGAACGCACGAAAACCTTACGTCGGGCGGGTCTCGGATTCGGTGTTCGGGCCGATGTCGGCCGGGCGCCACGACTGCTGTACTGCTCCTCAACAAGGATGGAGGTGATCGGCATCACCTCAGGTGGCGGCACTCTCGCCGACTTCAACGACGCACCGGCCGCGCAGGCCGAACGTGACCTGCTCGCCTGCTGCGCGGTGCCCGATTGGGCCCGCGAGGTGGCCGCCGGGCGGCCGTACCGGGATCTGCACGCCCTGGTGGAGTCGGCCGCTGCCGGCCTGCTCCGGCTCTCCTGGGAGCAGGTCGCGCAGGCGCTCGCGGCGCACCCGCGGATCGGCGAGCACGTGGGCGGCAGGGACCGTGAGTCGGCCTGGTCGCGGCGTGAGCAGGCCGGCATGGACGGCGCTGACGCGGCGACGAGGGCCGCGCTGGTCGAGGCCAATCGGGCGTACGAGCGACGCTTCGGCCACCTCTTCCTGATCTTCGCCAGTGGACGTACGGACGCCGAACTGCTGGCGGCGGCGCGTGGCCGGTTGACCAACGACGCGGCCACCGAGCGGCCGGTGGTGCACGGGGAACTGCGCAAGATCGCCCTGCAGCGGCTGGAGAGGTTGATCGGATGAGGTACGCGGCGATCTCGACGCACGTGCTGGACACGGTGCGCGGTGAGCCGGCGCGCGGGGTGCCGGTCCGGTTGGAGCGCGCCGGGGCCGAGGGCTGGACCGCCGTCGCGGACGGACACACCGACGCCGACGGCCGGCTGCGCGACTGGGTGCCGGAGCCGCACTGGGGCGCCGGCGGGTACCGGCTGGTGTTCGCCGTCGGCGCCCACCTCGGGCCGGATGCCTTCTTCGCCGAGATCACGGTGGCGTTCCAGGTCCACGATCCGGCCCGCCACCACCACGTGCCGCTGCTGCTCAGCCCGTACGGCTACACGACCTACCGAGGGAGTTGACCCATGGGCATCGTGCTCGGCGCCAACCAGTACGGCAAGGCGGAGACGCGGGTCGTGCGGGTGGTCCGTGACGGGCCGCGGCACGAACTGCGCGACCTGAACGTCAGCACCTGTCTCGCCGGTGACCTCGCGGCCACCCACCTGACCGGCGACAACGCCAACGTACTGCCCACTGACTCGCAGAAGAACACGGTGTACGCCTTCGCCAGGCGACACGGCGTCGACCAGATCGAGGACTTCGGGCTGCTCCTCGCGCGGCACTTCGTCACGTCGCAGCCGGCGATCACCAGGGCCCGGGTCGACATCGAGGAGTACGCGTGGCAACGGCTCGGCCCGCACTCGTTCCAACGGGCGGGCGGGGAGGTGCGTACCGCGTCGGTGACCGTCGACGGCGACGGGACCCAGGTGGTGTCCGGGCTGACCGGCCTGGTGCTGCTCAACTCGACCGACTCGGAGTTCGCCGGCTTCGTGCAGGACCCGTACACCACGTTGCCGCCCACCAAGGACCGGATCCTCGCCACGGCGGTGAACGCGCGCTGGCGGCACGCCGGCGACCGGGCGGCAGACGGGACCGGCGGCTGGGCCGACTCCTACGCCGGGGTGCGCGCCGCCCTGGTCGCCGGCTTCGTCGAGACGTACAGCCTCGCACTGCAGCAGACCCTCTACGCGATGGGTGAGCGGGTGCTGCGTGAGTGCCCCGGGATCGTCGAGGTGCGGCTGTCCCTGCCCAACAAGCACCACCTGCCGGTCGACCTGGCGCCGTTCGGGCTGGACAACCCCGGCGAGGTCTTCGTCGCGACGGACCGCCCGTACGGGCTGATCGAGGGCACGGTGCGCCGCGACGACGCGCCGGCGGCGGACGGGGCCTGGTGATGGACTTCCTGCAACCGGGCACCTGGTCCGAAGCGCTGGCGGCGAAGGCGGCCCACCCCGACGCGGTGCCGATCGCCGGGGGCACCGACGTCATGGTCGAGCTGAACTTCGACCGCCGTCGCCCGCCCGCGCTGCTCGACCTGACCCGGGTGGGCGCGCTGACCGAGTGGGGGTACGACGGTGACCTGCTGCGCGTCGGGGCGGGCGTGACCTACCGGCGGATCATCGACGAACTCGGTGACGTGCTCCCCGGCCTGGCGATGGCGGCGCGCACGGTGGGCTCCCCGCAGATCCGCAACCGGGGCACCGTCGGCGGCAACCTCGGCTCGGCATCGCCGGCCGGCGATGCGCACCCGCCGCTGCTGGCCACCGACGCGCGGGTCGAGGTGGCGTCGGTGCGGGGCACCCGGACCGTGCCGGTGAACGAGTTCTTCACCGGGCCCAAGCGGTCCGTGCTGGCCCCCGACGAGCTGATCTCGGCTCTCCTGGTCGCACCGGCCGCCGGGCCGCAGCAGTTCGCCAAGATCGGCACCCGCAACGCCATGGTGATCGCGGTCTGCTCCTTCGCGCTGGCGCTGCACCCCGACACGCGCCGGGTCGGCACCGGGATCGGGTCCGCCGCGCCCACGCCGCTGCGCGCCCACCAGGCCGAGGAGTTGCTCGCCGCCGAACTGCCGTGGCGCTCGCGCGGCCCGCTGCCCGTTCCACTCGCCCGGCGCTTCGGCGAACTGGTGGCCGCCGCCGCGGCGCCGATCGACGACGTACGTGGCACCGCCGCCTATCGCCGGCAGGCGCTGGCCGTGCTCGCCCGGCGCACGCTCGGCTGGGCCTGGGCGCAGTTGTCGGCGATGCCCAGGCAACGGGAACCGGGGGTCCGCTCGTGAGAATCACCTGCACGGTCAACGGCGAGCGCCGCGAGGCCGACGACGTGTGGCCCGGCGAGAGCCTGCTCTACGTGTTGCGGGAGCGGCTCGCCCTGCCCGGTGCCAAGAACGCCTGCGAGCAGGGCGAGTGCGGCTCCTGCACGGTCTACCTCGACGGCCTGCCGGTCTGCGCCTGCCTGGTCGCCGCCGGCCAGGCGCAGGGCCGGACGGTGGTCACCGTCGAGGGGCTGCCCGCCGGGGTCGGCGAAGGGCTACCCGCCGAGGCGGGCGAGGGGCTGCCCGCACAGGACGGCGAGCTCGACCCGGTACAGCGAGCCTTCGTCGAGGCCGGCGCCGTCCAGTGTGGATTCTGCACCCCCGGCCTGGTGGTCGCGGTCCACGACCTGCTGGCCCGCAACCCGCGGCCCGCCGACCCGGACATCCGCGAGGCGCTCGCCGGCAACCTGTGCCGGTGCACCGGCTACGAGAAGATCATGGATGCGGTACGGCTGGCCGCCAGGACGGCGCGAGCCGCGCCCGCGGGAGACGCGGGATGATCATCATTGAGGGGGGCGCGGTCGCCACCGTCGACGCCGACGGCACCGAGCACGCCGACGGTCACGTGGTGATCGGCGACGACGGGCGGATCGTGGCCGTCGGCGCGGGCCACGCCGACGTCCTCGACGGCGGCGAACGCCAGCCAGCCGAGTCGGTGCGTCGGGTCGATGCCACCGGCTGCCTGGTCACCCCCGGCCTGGTCAACACCCACCACCACCTGTACCAGTGGGCCACCCGCGGCTTGGCCCAGCAGGAGGACCTCTTCGGCTGGCTGACCGCGCTCTACCCGGTGTGGGCCGGTCTGGACGCCGGCGTGGTCGCCGCCACCACCAGCGCCGGCCTGGGCTGGCTCGCCCTGTCCGGCTGCACGACGAGCACCGACCACCACTACGTCCACCCGTCCGGCGGCGGCGACCTGATGGCCGCGCAGGTCGCGGCGGCCGGCGAGATCGGCCTGCGCTTCCACCCGTGCCGCGGCTCGATGGATCTGGGCGCCTCCGCCGGTGGGCTGCCGCCCGACCACATCGTGGAGAAGACCGACGCCGCGCTCGCCGCGACCGCCGAGGCCGTCGAGCGCTTCCACGATCCCGCACCCGACGCCATGGTCCGGGTCGCCGTCGCCCCCTGCTCGCCGTTCTCCGTCACCTCGACGCTGATGAGCGAGGCCGCCGCGCTGGCCCGCAGCACGGGCGTCCGGCTGCACACCCACCTCGCGGAGACGGTGGAGGAGCAGGCGTACTGCCTCCAGACGCACGGCTGCACCCCGGGCGAGTACGCCGAACGCCTCGGCTGGCTCGGCGACGACGTGTGGCTGGCGCACGGCGTACACCTCGACGACGCCACGATCGCCCGCTTCGCCGCCACCGGCACCGCTGTCGCCCACTGCCCCAGCTCCAACGCGCGCCTCGGCACCGGGATCGCCCGGGTCCGCGACCTGCTCGACGCGGGCGTACCGGTGGGCCTGGGGGTGGACGGGGCCGCGTCGCAGGAGACCAACCAGCTCGGCGCCGAACTGCGCCAGGCGGTGTACGCCGCGCGTCTGCGGGGCGGTCCGGCGGCGCTGACCGCCCGCGAGGCGCTCGCCCTGGGCACCATGGGCGGGGCCCGCTGCCTCGGCCGCGCCGGTGAGATCGGCTCGCTGGAGGTGGGCAAGCTCGCCGACCTCGCCGTCTGGCGGCTCGACGGGCTGGGTCATGCCGGCATCGACGATCCGGTGGCCGCGCTCGTCCTCGGCCCACCCGCTCCGGTGGAGCTGCTGCTGGTCGGCGGGCGGCCGGTCGTGGAGCGCGGCGAGCTGCGCACGGCCGACGAGCGGGACCTGGTACGGCGTACCCGGCAGGCCCATCGCACGCTGATCAGGAAGGTAGGGCCATGACGACGGTGCAGCCCGGGGTGAGCGTGCCGGTCGGCGGCGGGGTGGGGCACAGTCCACACCGGCCGGACGGCACGCTGAAGGTCACCGGCGAGTTCGCCTTCTCCTCCGACCTGTGGGCCGACGACATGCTGTGGGGCACCACACTGCGCAGCCCGCATCCACGGGCCCGGATCACCGGCATCGACCTGACCGCCGCGCTGGCATTGCCCGGGGTCCACGCCGTGCTCACCGCCGCCGACGTGCCGGGCGCGCCGTGTTACGGGCTGGATGTCGCCGACCAGCCGGTGCTCGCCGCCGACGAGGTGCGCTACCAGGGCGAGCCGGTGGCGATCGTGGCCGCCGACCACCCGGAGACCGCCCGCCGGGCGGCTGCCCGCATCGTCGTCGACTACGCGGTGCTGACCCCGGTCACCGACGCCGAGGCGGCGCTGGCCGCCGGCCAGCTCGTCCGCCACCTGCCGATCCGGCGCGGTGACCCGGACGCCGTCGGCCCGGTCGTGGTCCACGGCGACTACGAGGTCGGCATGCAGGACCAGGCGTTCCTCGGGCCGGAGTCGGGTCTGGCCGTGCCGGCGGAGGACGGCGGGGTCGACCTGTTCGTCGCCACCCAGTGGCTGCACGTCGACCAGAAGCAGGTGGCCGCCTGCCTCGGGCTGCCCATCGACAAGGTACGGATCACGCTGTCCGGGGTGGGCGGGGCGTTCGGCGCCCGCGAGGACCTGTCGATGCAGGTGCATGCCAGCATGCTGGCCCTGCACACCCGACGCCCGGTGAAGATGGTCTACTCCCGCGAGGAGTCCTTCTTCGGGCACGTGCACCGCCACCCGGCCCGGCTCCGGTACGAACACAGCGCCACCCCCGACGGACGGCTGGTGTCGGTGCGGGCGCGCATCCTGCTCGACGGCGGGGCGTACACGTCCACCACCCCGGCGGTAACGGCCAACGCCGCCACCCTCGGCATCGGTCCGTACGAGGTGCCGAACGTGGTGCTGGACGCCTACGGCCTCCACACCAACAACCCGCCGTGCGGGGCGATGCGCGGGTTCGGGGCGGTGCAGGCGTGCTTCGCCTACGAGTCGCAGATGGACAAGCTCGCTGCCGCGCTCGGGCTCGACCCGGTGGAACTGCGGATACGCAACGCCATGACGACCGGCTCGGTGATGCCGACCGGACAGGTCGTCGACGGCCCGGCGCCGGCGGCCCACCTGCTGGAGCTGGTCCGCGACCGGCCGGCCCCGCCGCCGGCCACCGGCGATCCGCGGGAGTGGCCGGGCGGGGTCGCCAACACCACCCACGGCGAGGGCGTGGTCCGCGGGGTCGGGTACGCCATCGGCATCAAGAACGTGTGCTTCTCCGAGGGGTACGACGACTACGCCACCGCCCGGGTCCGGCTGGAGGTGATCGGCGGGCAGCCGGCGGTGCTGGTGCACACCGCCGCCGCCGAGGTCGGCCAGGGCGTGGTGACCGTGCAGGCGCAGATCGCCCGTACCGAGCTGGGCGTGCAGCGGGTCACCGTGGCCACCGCCGACACCGCCGTCGGCAGCGCCGGATCGTCGTCGGCGTCGCGGCAGACGTACATGACCGGTGGGGCGGTGCGGGCCGCGTGCCGTGCGGTACGGGACCGGCTGCTCGCCCGCCTGCCCACCGGCGACCTCCGGCTGGCCGGCGGCAAGGTGGTCACGGCGTCCGGGGCGGTGGTCGCCGACCTGGCCGAGGTGATCGGCGACGAGCCGGTCGAGGAGACGGTGGTGTGGCGGCACCGGCCGACGTACCCGCTGGACCCCCGGACCGGCCAGGGTGACGCGCACGTCCAGTACGCCTTCGCCGCGCACCGGGCCACCGTCGACGTCGACACCGAACTGGGCCTGGTGCGGGTGGTCGAGATCGCCACCGCCCAGGACGTCGGAAAGGCGGTCAACCCGCAGGCGGTGCTCGGCCAGATCCACGGCGGCACCGCGCAGGGCCTGGGGCTCGCCCTGATGGAGGAGATCCAGGTGGTCGACGGGATCGTCCGCAACCCGTCGTTCACCGACTACCTGATCCCAACGATCCTCGACATGCCGCCGATGACGGTCGACGTGCTGGAGCTGGCCGACCCCGGGGCCCCGTACGGTCTGCGCGGGGTCGGTGAGCCGCCGACCATCTCGTCCACCCCGGCGGTGGTCGCCGCGATCCGGGCGGCGACCGGACTGGCGCTGACCCGGGTGCCGGTGCGCCCGGAACACATCTGCGCCCTGCCGGCCTACGAACTGATCGACTGATGAGCCGGCTGCCCGAGGGCGTCTACGCCGAACTCGACGAACGGCTCGGGCCGGTCGACGCGGCGCTGCGGGCCCGCTACCCGGGCGGGCGGGGCCGCCGCCAGCCGGTGCACACGGTGTACGTGCCGGCCGACCGGGTCCGGCCAGGTCTGGTCGACGAGTGGGGCGCGGCGGCGCTGGGGACACTGGCCGAGCACCCGCCGCTACCGTTTGCCGCCGAGCTGTCCGACCGGGTGATCGCCAAGCTGCGGCGGGAGCCGATCGAGGATCTGCGGATCGACTTCGAGGACGGGTACGGCGTACGCGACGACGACACCGAGGACGCCGCCGCGCGGTCGTCCGTCGCGGCGCTGCGCGAGGGCACGGTGCCGCCGTTTGTCGGGTTGCGGATCAAGAGCCTGGAGGCGGCGACCCGGCACCGGGCGGTACGCACCCTGGACACGTTCCTGGAGGCGTACCTGGACGCGTTCGCCACCGTGCCGGACACCTTCGTGGTCACCCTGCCGAAGGTCAGCGCCCCCGAGCAGGTGGACGCGATGGTGCTGCTGTGCGCGCGGCTGGAGCGGGCGTACGGGCTGCCGGCCGGTGCGCTGCGCTTCGAGGTGCAGGTGGAGACCCCGGCCGCGGTGCTCAGCGCCAACGGCACCGCGACAGTGGCGCGGCTGATCACCGCCGGCGGGAACCGGCTGTCCGCCCTGCACTACGGCACGTACGACTACAGCGCCGCCTGTGGCGTGGCGGCGGCGCAGCAGAGCCTGGCGCATCCGGTGGCCGACCACGCGAAGGCGGTGATGCAGGTGGCGGCGGCCGGCACCGGCGTCCTGCTCTCCGACGGTTCGACCAACGTGCTGCCGGTGGGCGGCACCGAGGCGGTCCAGGCGGCCTGGCGGCTGCACGCCGGGCTGGTCCGCCGCTCCCTGGCGGCCGGCTTCTACCAGGGTTGGGACCTTCACCCGGCCCAGTTGCCGACCCGGTTCGCGGCGACGTACGCGTTCTTCCGCGACGGCGCCGCCGCCGCGGGTGACCGCCTCGCCCGGTACCTGCAACGCCGCGCGGGCGGGGTGCTCGACGAGCCGGCGACCGCCCGGGCGCTGGCCGGCTTTCTGCTGCGCGGGCTGGACTGCGGCGCCCTCGACCCGGCCGAGGTCGGTTTCGCCCGCGAACACCTGGAAGCGCTGTGAACAGCTACGACCTGGTGGTGCGGTCGCGGCGGGTGGTGCTGCCGGACGGGCCGCGGCCGGCCGCGGTGTGCGTCCGCGACGGGCGGATCGTGGCGCTCGAGGAGTACGACGCGGTCGGCGGCCACGACCTGGGTGAGGTGGCGCTGCTGCCCGGCCTGGTCGACACGCACGTGCACGTCAACGAGCCCGGCCGCACCGAGTGGGAGGGGTTCGCCAGCGCCACCCGGGCGGCGTTGGCCGGTGGGGTCACCACGATCGTCGACATGCCGCTGAACTCGCTGCCGCCGACGGTCAGCGTCGACGCGCTGGCGGTCAAGCGGGCGGCGGCCACCGGGCAGATCCACGTCGACGTGGGCTTCTGGGGCGGCGCGGTGCCCGGCAACACCGGTGACCTGCCGCGGCTGCACGCCGCCGGGGTGTTCGGGTTCAAGGCGTTCCTGATCGACTCGGGGGTTCCCGAGTTCCCGCCGTTGGACCCGGCCGGGCTGGCGGCGGCGCTGGACGCGGTGGACGCCCTGTTCGTCGTCCACGCCGAGGACCCGACCGAGGTGACCGACCCGCCGTCCTCGCGGCGCTACGCCCACTTCCTCTCCTCCCGGCCACCGACCGCCGAACGGCGGGCGGTCGGCACGGTGCTCGACGTGGCGCGACGTACCGGCGCTCGGGTGCACATCCTGCACCTGTCCGCCGCCGACGCGCTGCCGCTGCTGGCCCAGGCGAGGGCGGCCGGCGCACGGGTGAGCGCCGAGACGTGCCCGCACTACCTGACGCTGGCCGCCGACGACGTACCGGACGGGGCGACCGAGTTCAAGTGCTGTCCGCCGATCCGCGGGTCCGGCAACCGGGAGCGGCTGTGGGCGGCGCTCGCGGCGGGCCTCGTCGACTGTGTGGTCTCCGACCACTCCCCCTGCACCCCCGCGCTGAAGTGTGGCGACACTGGTGACTTCGCGGCGGCGTGGGGCGGCATCGCGTCGGTACAGCTCGGCCTGCCCGTGGTATGGACGGCGGCCCGGCGGCGCGGCCACCCGCTCGCCGACGTGGTGCGGTGGATGGCGACGAGCCCGGCCGCGCTGGTCGGGTTGCGACGCAAGGGACGCATCGCCGTCGGCTGCGACGCCGACCTGGTCGCGTTCGACCCGGACGCGCCGGTCACCGTCGACCCGGCGGCGCTGCACCACCGGCACCCGACCACGCCGTACGCCGGTCAGGTGCTCACCGGCGTCGTCCGTGCCACCTGGCTTCGCGGCATGCCCGTCACGCCCGGCGGACCACCGCGGGGGCGGCTGCTGGACAGGAGTGACGAGTGAACGACTTCACCGCGCTGCCGGACCTCGCCTCCCGCCTGCTCGGCGGCGGCGTGGTCGACGCCAACGACGAGTTCTTCGCGGCGCGCGACAACCTGGTCACCACCGAACCGCCGGTCTTCGCCGCCGGCACCTTCGGCCCCAAGGGCCAGGTGTACGACGGCTGGGAGACCCGCCGCCGGCGGGAGCCCGGCCACGACTGGGCGGTCGTCCGGCTGGGCGCCGCGGGTGTCGTGCACGGGATCGTGGTGGACACCGCGTACTTCACCGGCAACTACCCGCCGTACGCCTCCGTCGAGGGGTGTCACCTGGAGGGCTACCCGAGCCCCGCCGAACTGGCCCGCGCCGACTGGTCGACGCTGCTGCCCCGCGCGCCGCTCGCCGGGGATACCCGCAACGCCTTCCCGGTCAGCCACGAACGCCGCGTCACCCACGTACGGCTGTCCATCCACCCCGACGGCGGCGTGGCGCGGCTACGGGTGCACGGGGTGGTCGTACCCGATCCGCGCCTGTGGCCCGACGGCCGGCTGGACCTCGCGGCGCTGGAGCACGGCGGGCGGGTGGCGGGTTGCAGCAACGGGTTCTACGGCGCACCGCACCAGCTCATCGCGCCGGGCCTGGCCCGGGTGATGGGCGACGGTTGGGAGACGGCCCGGCGGCGTGACGGCGGCAACGACTGGGTCGTGGTGCAGCTCGCCGCGCCCGGCCGGATCCGCCTCGCCGAGCTGGACACCACGCACTTCAAGGGCAACGCACCGGACGCGGCGACGCTGCGCGGGGTCGACGCGCGGACGGCGGACCGGGACGACCCGTCGGCGTGGTTCGACCTGCTGCCGCGTACCCGGCTGCAACCGGACACCCGGCACCGGTTCCCGCTCGACGACGTCGCGGTGGCGACGCACGTGCGGCTGGACGTGTTCCCCGACGGCGGGATGGCACGGTTGCGCCTGCACGGGGTGGTCGACACCGACGACCTCGCGATCCTGGCAGGGCGCTGGCGGCAGTCGCGGTAGGACGACGCGGCTTCTCCGCCATGAGCAACACGCTCTCGGCCGCGGGCTGCAGCGCCGTGCGGGCGAGTACGAGCCGACCGCGGCCGGCGCGCGCCGGCCGGCGGCTCCGCAGGCCCGCCACTACTTGGCGAAGATCTGCGACTCGTCCCGGAACGCCTTGAACTCCATGGCGTTGCCGGCCGGGTCGCGGAAGAACATCGTCCACTGCTCCCCCGGCTCGCCGGCGAACCGCAGGTACGGCTCGATGACGAACTCGGCGCCGGCGGCGCGGATCCGGTCCGCCAGGGCGTGGAAGTCCTCGATCGACAGGATGAGCCCGAAGTGCGGCACCGGTACGTCGTGCCCGTCGACCGGGTTGCGGCCCGCGTCGGCCTGCCGCGCCGCCGGTACGACGTGGGTCACCACCTGGTGGCCGTAGAAGTTCCAGTCGACCCAGGCGTCGGCCGAGCGCCCCTCGGCGAGCCCGAGTACGCCGCCGTAGAAGGCGCGGGCCCGCGCCAGGTCGTCAACCGGAATCGCGAGGTGGAACCCGGGACGGGTCGTCATCATCTGCTCCTTCTCGTAACCGGCGTGCCCGTTCGGACGCGCCCCCTGCTTGGAAGGGTGCAACAACGGGCCTTCCGCTACCACATCTGTGCGCTGTTCGGGGCTGGTACGGACGCGGTGCCTTCAACGGCGCAGCCGGCGGGAGCACTCGCCGTCGTGGTCGGCGCGGAGCAGGCAGCGCCGGCCGCCGGGCATCCGCAGGTCGCAGAAGACCCGATGGCGTAACGTACCGCCGGCCATGCCGCACCACTCAGTCGCGCTGACATGGTCGGGACCGGCCGACTTCAACGCCGGCGGCGTGCGTCAGGACACCGCTTCGATGATGCGCAGGTCGCGTTCGGCTCCGTCGTCGAGCACCCCCAGCGCCTGCTGATAGGCGGGGCTGTTGTAGGCGGCGACAGCGGCGTCGACGCTGTCGAACTCGATCAGCGTCGTGCGCTCCACGGTCCCGGACTCGAACGCGCGAGCCGGTAGTCCGCGGGCCAGGAACGTGCCGCCCGCGGCGCGCATCGCCGGCCCGGCCAGCTCGATGTAGGCGGCTAGCTTCCCCTCGTCGTTGATGGACCGAAAGGTGTTGATCCAGTAGGCCTTCGGCATCGTCTCTGTCTCCTGTTCATTGCGCGGTGGTACGAACTCGGCGGCGCCATGGAAGTCATGGACGATGGCGGCGACTCGTCGAACCGCCGCCCGCACGCGGACGACTCCCCGGCACCGACGTTCCCACCCTACGGTCGAACGCGGGTGGCCATCCGGGCACCCCTGTGGGCCCCGTCCAACAACGGTGAACCCTTGACGCACCGGTCGGCGCGGGCTGCCGACCCGCGCCTGCGCGGCTCGGCCGACACTTCGATCGCTACGTTGGTTTTGCTACCGGCCGACGTTGGCCGCCCACTCGCCTACGCGTGACTTCGGCGCCATCCCGCGCCGACCTGGCCGTGCTCGACCGCAACCTGTTCGCCGCCGGCCCGGGACTACCCGCCGACGCGCGTCACCCACACGATCACCAACGGCACGGTCGTCTACGAACGCTCCTGAGGAGGCTTGTGGCCGGCACGAGCGGATGTATTGGGGCATGGACCGCCGGGGAGATCGGCGGATACGGAGGCCGGTCAACGTCCGAGGCTGACCTCGATCTCCACCTCGACATCGTCACGGACCTTGAGCGCGCCGAGAAAGGCCGAGTACGGCTTGATGCCGTATGCCGACTGGGTCACCGCCGTCGTGGCGCGGTACCGGTCGGGCCCCACTTCGCGCACCTCCACGTCGATGGGGGCGGCGACCCCGTGCAGTGTGAGAGTTCCGCTGATGGTGGCGGAGTCGTCGCCGGTGACGACCCGGGTGGACTCGAAGGTGGCCGCCGGGTGGCGGTCGACGTCCAGCGTCCGTCGGGCATTGTTCTCGATCTCGCCCCGGTCCTTGTCGGTCAGCGGCCGCACACCGCCGGTGCCCTCCCGCACGGCCAAGGGCCCCAACTCGACGCGAGCCGTCGCGGTGGCATCCGCCGGCCCCGTCTCGGGCACGTCCAGCTCCACCGACCAGTCGGTCACCTCGATGGTCAAATCGTGGCCGACGGTCGAGCCGACACCCTTGCGGCCCGTGCGCAGCAGCATGCGCCCGTTGTCCGGGCCGAACCGCAGGCGGCCGGTTCTGATCGCCACCCGCCCAGCATAGGCGAAATGACCATTGCCCACCCGGTCCACGCGAGAAGACTGATGGGATGTGAAGCGGGCTGGTGTGTGGCCGGATGGTCACGCCCATGGTGGCCCCATGCGAGTAACCGTCATGATTTCCGCTCCTATCCAGCCAGAACTCGGTCCATGACTGCGGCGAAGCGGTCTGGTTGTTCGAACATGGCGCGGTGCCCGGCGGTCTCGAACACGTACTGGTGTTTCAGTGGTGCGTCGAGCTGCTGGTACCAGTCCCGGAAGGGCTCGGCGAGGCCGCGCATCTCGTATCCGCCCTGCACGAAGTACACCGGTACCGCCAGCCGCGGCACGTCGCGTCGGAGGTCGATGTGCTGCATGTCGGGGTAGAGCGCGCTCCACGTGTCGAGAATCGCGTTCATCGTGTGGACTCTCTGGAGCACCGTGTACTCGGCCATGTCGAGGTTGAAGCCGGTGGCGCCCCTCGCGTTGGGGGTGTGGTCGTAGTCGTACGCCTGGGGCGCGTACATCATGATCGGCTCGTAGCGGTAGACGGTCCGGTACGGTGGCGGGCCCTGGTCCAGGAGCTGCCGGGCCAGGCCGTTCCGGCCGGTGGACCCGGCCCAGGCCAGAATGTCGTGATAGGCGATGCGGTCAGTGGTCACGAGGTCGACCGCTTGGCCGGTACCGATGTATGCGCGGTACTTCTCCGGTTGGCGCTGCACGGCGAGCACACTGATGATGGAGCCGCCCGAGTGCCCGAGCAGGTAAATCTTCTCCTGCCGGAAGCGGTGCCGGAGGTAGTCGGTGACCGCGAGCGTGTCGGCCACCTCGCTGTCCAGCGTGACCGTCGTTGTCGGGCCCAGCGCCGGGTACGACGAGCCGCCGCCGCGCCGATCCAGGGTCGCCACCACGAAGCGCCTTTCCAGCGCGCCGAGGTAGCGGCGCACGGTGCCGATCTCGGTGCCGCCCGGGGAGCCGGGGACGAACAGCAGCACCGGCGCCGCCGCGTCGACGCCGCGGATCATCATGCCGAGCCGATATCCGCCGACATCGATCTTGGCGAGCTCAGCGACCCCGCGCGGGCCGAGCGGGGCGGTACGGGCGGGAATTGCCACCGCCACCGTGACTGCGGCCAGCGCCGCGGTGAGCACTCCCGTGCCCGCCCGCCGAACCACGCTCGGCCATCGGCGGCGCTGGCCGGTCCCGGGGCCGGCCCCGGGACCGCCGGGAACCGGGGCGCGCCGGGTACGGCGGCTCAGACCCGCGCCGTAGGCGGTGCCGAGCACGAGTGGCAGCACGGACAGGGCGCCATGCACGCCCCGGCCGGTCACCAGGGCGATGATCCCGAACGGGCTCAGGTGCGGCGCGTCCACCGACGGTCCGCGTACCCCCATCCGGGTCACCTCCAAGGCCAGCACGAAGGCCGCGGGAGCCGTGAGCATGGACCACCGCGAGCGGCTGCTCCATCCGGCGGCCAGGCCCACCACGGCGCTGATCCCGATCGACCACAGCGCCTCGGCATTGGTCAACGGCCCGCGCGGCGTCCAGCGGGCCGCCACCACGCCCCACACCGCGGCCGCGACCACCACGACGGCCGGGCGCCAGAGATCCTTGACTGTCATGGGCCGAGGATGTGCCGGACCGGCGGCGGCCCACATCGGCTGGCGGTTGGGTGGCGACCCCCACCCCGGGTCCATACCAGCCACGACTTTGGTAGGTCCCGCCCGGCGCCTGGACCTCGTAGGCTGCGCACATGTCGGCCCTGCTCTTCGCCCTGCTCGTGCCCGAGCCGGCGGGCAGCGGCCGGTCGGCGCTGCGTGACCGGGTCGCCGACGGGATCGCGATCGGGCTGGCCCTGTCCTACGGGGCGGTCATGGTGCCCCTCGGCGACGCGACCACGCCCGGAGCTGCCCTGCCGTGGCCGGTTGACGTTGCCATCGGTACCGCGTGCGCGCTCGCCCTGGTGGTGCGCCGGCGCTGGCCGCTCGCGCTCGCCCTGGCGCTGCTGCCGTTCGGTGCGGTGTCCGTGATGGCGACCGGTGCCATCACGGTCGCGCTGTTCACCGTCGCGATCCGCCGCCGGGCGCGGGTCGTGCTGCCGCTCGGCGCCGCGCACATCCTGCTCGGCGCCGTGTACTCGCTGCTGCACGACCATCCGTCGTTCCCGCTCTGGGTCGACGTGGTGGTGCGTGCGGGGCTCACCGTCGCCGCCATCGGCTGGGGGCTTTTCGTGCAGGCGCATCGGCGGCTGACCCGCTCGCTGCGCGAGCGCGCCGCCCGGCTGGAGGCCGAGCAACACCTGCGCGTCGACCAGGCGCGGTTGACCGAACGTGCCCGGATCGCCCGGGAGATGCACGACGTCCTCGCCCACCGCATGTCGCTGGTCAGCCTGCATGCGGGGGCCTTGGAGGTGCGCACCGACGCGCGGCCCGAGGAAGTCGCGCTTGCCGCCGGGGCGATCCGGGACAGCGCGCACGAGGCGCTGCAGGAGCTGCGTACCGTGATCGGGGTGCTCCGCGACGGGGCGGCCGGGCGGCCGGAGCCGCCCCAGCCGGACCTCACCGACCTGCCGGAGCTCGTCGACAGCGCCCGCGCCACCGGGATGACGGTCCGCTACACCTGCCGGGTACCGCCAGCTGGCCCGTCGGCGGTCCTCGGCCGCACGGCATACCGGTTCGTACAGGAGGGCCTGACGAACGCCCGCAAGCACGCCCCGGACGCGACGGTGGACGTGCTGCTCGACGGCACCGCCGGCGAGGACCTGCGGATCATGATCACCAACCCCTGCCCGCGTACCCCGGCACGACCGGCCGTACCGGGCGCCGGGATGGGCCTCGTCGGCCTCGGCGAGCGGGTCGCGCTCGCCGGCGGGCGGATCGAGTACGGCGTCGACCGCGACGCGTTCCGGCTCCAGGCCTGGCTGCCATGGCCGAGCTGAGTCGGCCGATCCGGCTGGCCATCGTCGACGATGACCCGCTGGTGCGGGCCGGGCTGCGCATCCTCCTCGGCGGCTCACCCGACATCGAGGTGGTCGCCGAAGGAGGCGACGGCGCGGAGGCGATGTCGCTCGCGGACGCCCACTGGCCGGATGTGATCCTCATGGACATCCGCATGCCCAAGGTCGACGGCCTGACCGCCACGCAGCGCATCCGGTGCCGGCCGTCGGCGCCGCAGGTGATCGTCCTGACCACCTTCCACGCCGACGAGTACGTCCTCGAGGCACTGCGCGGCGGCGCCAGCGGCTTCCTGCTCAAGGACACGCCGCCACGCGACATCATCGAAGCGATCCGCACGGTCGCCTCCGGCGCGGCCACCCTGTCGCCGACCGTCATCCGACAGCTCATCGACCACATCGCCGACCCGGCGGCAGGCCCCCGGCGCCGCCAGGCCCGGGCCAGCCTGGCCAGGCTCACCGACCGCGAGCGGGAGGTGGCCGTCGCGCTCGGGCGCGGCATGTCGAACGCGGAGATCAGCGCCGAGCTGGGCATGAGCGTGCCGACCGTAAAAGGGCACGTATCCCGGCTGCTGACCAAACTGGAACTCAACAACCGCGTCCAGGTCGCCCTGCTCATCCACGATGCCGAGCTGCCCTGGTAGGCGCGGGGACGACACCGGAGGCGCCGTGTGACCGGACACTTATGACTGAGAGAAGTTCGTTGAGCTGCGGGGCGGGCTCAGCGCTCCCGCGCTGGCATTGTGGCAGGTCCCACGTGCCGATCGAGCCAGTCGCCGAGCGGCCGCGTCGTGTGCAGGAACTCCACGATCCGCGGCTTGGCCGCGGCCGTACCCAGCCAGCCGGCGACCGGCCACTGTTTCCAGGCAACCAGGCCCTTGTTACGGAGCAGGTCGGCCCGCGGGTGATCGCGCGGATATCCCCGCGGCGCGGTCTTGAGCGTCTCGCGGCCACCGACCTCGATCTGGTGACGCTCAATCTCCGCAATGATCTCTTGCAGCTCTCCGCCGCTGGCGTCGTCGGCCACCGCCCGGCGGTACCGCTCCAGCTGGTCGGTGGCCATCATCCACATCCCGTTGCCGGCGCCCAGGCCATCGGCGGAGAGCTGGACATACCCGCGGTGCTCGAGCACCGCCCCGATCGCGGTCTTGTACGGTGATTTGTCGGCGCTGAACCGGACGTCTCGATTTGGCCGAAAGATCTTGCCCTTGCCGAACTCGGGCTCCAGCTCGGCGAGCAGCTCCGTCATCGGGGCCTGCACCTGGTCGTCGTAGATCGCCTTATGCGCAGTCCAGTATGTCTTTGAGTTGTCGGCCGCAAGTCCCTCGTAGAACTCCAGAGCCTCGGCTGGCCATCCCTTGAACACCACGATGCCGAGGGTATCGCGCGGACCCGTAGTCGGCGGGATGGTTGATGCCTGCGCCGTGGGCGCCTCGGTGGTCCTCTGCACCACCCTCAGCCGCCACGCGGTCACGTCGAGAAGGGGACGGGCTCCCAGCAGCGGGCCAGCCAAGCACGCACCAGTAATTCGTTGGCAGCCGGCGTCGACGGAGGCGCTACGCGACCCGGGGGAGGTGAAACATGCCGGAAGCTTTTCATCGCGTTGCCCTCTAACATGCCGCCATGCCGACACACCTGAGCTTGAAAGATCACCTCGCGGCTCTTGTCCGCAGCGGCGCCGCCCTTCGCGAGGCGGCTGCCGCAGCCGGGTTCGATGCAACGGTACCCACATGTCCCGGCTGGGATGTCACCGAGCTGGTGACCCATCAGGGCATGGTGCACAGATGGGCGGCGGCGAACCTGCGCGGCGACACCGACCACGACACCTCAGCTTCACAGGCCGAGGGCAAGGCCGCCGCCGATCTGCTCCGCTGGTACTCGGACGGCCTCGCCGCCCTGGTCGATGCCTTGCACGAGACGACGGAGGACGCCCAGGCGATGGTGTTCCTCAAGGACGCCCCGCCGCCACGCCGATTCTGGGCGCGACGCCAGGCCCACGAGACAACCATTCACAGCGTAGACGCGATCTCGGCCGTCCATGGACGGTGGCCGACAGCATCGGACGTAGACCTCGATCCGGTGCTGGCTGCCGACGGGATCGATGAGCTTCTGACGGGCTTCATCACCCGAGGAAAGGGCCGGCTCCACTCGGCCGAGCCGTACACCGTGATGGTGAGGACCGACGACACCAGTCATGCCTGGACGGTACGGATCAGCGAAGGCCCAATCGTGACGACACCAATCGAGGCCGAGCGGGCGGACGTGGTGTTTTCCGGCACCGCAGTGCAGGTCTACCTGAGCCTCTGGAACCGGGCCGACGAGATCACAACGGAGGGCCGATCCGACGTCGTCGACCAGTGGCGATCACAGATCCAGATTCGCTGGAGCTGACGTAACCGCCACCTCGTACCAGGCGGCGGTCACGGTCGCCGCGCTACTGCAACGGTGGTAACCCTTTGACGACACGCCTAATCGACGTGGTCCGCGTCGGGCGCGGTTCGGAGATGGAGGAAGTCGGTCACGCCGATCATCCCGACGAGCTGGCGGACGACCGGCGGCATGTCCCGGCGGGTGGGGTCGTGCACGAGGCGGGGACGGGTGAGGGGCACTCGCCGGCGGCGGGACTCCAGCTCACAGCCGCCGGCCGCCAGCACGTTTCTCGCCCAGTCGGTGACCCCGTAGGTCAGCGCCGCGACGTAACCGTCGGACGTCCGGAAGATATTGATCGGCGTCCGGTACTCGCGACCGGAGCGGCGGCCCCGATGGATGATGACCCCGAAGCCGGGAAGCCGCCAGGCCAGCGGACCGGTCACGCGGTTGGTGACGACGCGGTTGAACCGCGCCAACCGTCTGGGTAACACCATGGCCACCATGTTTCCCCAAGCGCGATCGGAGCGTCGGCCGACACTTAGATCGCTGCATTGGTTTTGCCACCGGCCGACGTTGGCCGCCCACTCGCCTACGCGTGACCCGATCACGATGGCTGGTCTGGCCATGACCAGGGCTGCCGGCAGCGCCGATCGTCAGGCTCAGGCGGAGGCTGCCCGACCCATCTCGGCGAGGATCCCGGTGCCCTGACCAAGCTCGATCAGGTAGCCGTCCGGGTCCCGCAGGTAGCACCGGATCTCGACGCCATGATCCTTCGGCTCGGTCAGGAACTCCCCACCCCGTGACCGCCACTGCTCATAGACCTCTCGGACGTCAGTGACCCGGACGTTCATCGCGGAGCTGAGCGTGTTCGGATCCGGCGGCGCCTGGGCCTGTACGCCCGGTTTGTCGTCGGTCGGACCGCCTTCACTGTTGATCACGATGTAGCTGTTCTGGAACCGCAGGATCGCCGGCTGGCGTTCCCGCACCACCGTCGCTCCCAGCACCCGGCGGTAGAACTCCCGTGAACGGTCCACGTCCCGCACGATCAGCAGGTGCGTGAGCACCAGCCCACCCTCGGGCTGGAAGTAGTCCGGCGCCTCGCTCGCCATCCACGCCTCCCCGCGTCCAATCGGCAGGACGCGTACCCGCTTGCGGCGCCGGCACACCCACCGGTTCGCCCCCCAGAACTCGCTGTCGGCGGGGGCCATCACGCGCAGCGCCGTGGCCTATCCCCCGGCCATCGCCCCGAGAAAGCGGGCGCCGGAAGATCACCGGCGAAGGACCCGGGCCTTGGTTGCCGGTCGAACGGTGGTGAGGAACAGGGCCAGGGCGACGGCCTCGATGCCGGCCACGGTGACGATCACGGCGGTGATCGAGCGGTCGTAGAGGGCGCCGATGAGCAGCCCACCGACCAGGGTTGCCCCGCCCAACCCGGCGGCAAAGATGCCATAGGCGGTGCCCCGCCGAGCGGCGGGGACGATGTCGGCGATGGCCGCACGCATGGTGGATTCCTGGATGCCGAGCACGGCGCCCCAGGCCAGGACCCCGGCGAACGCGGTCGCCGGGGTCCTGGTGAAGGCCGCAACCGGGATCAGGGCGGTCAGCACGGGTACGACGGCCAGTACCCGGACGCCGACCCGGTCATACAGCCACCCGGAGGCCAACGAGGCGAACGCGTCGATGCCCATCGCGGCGGCGTACACGACCGGGACCACCGCCACCGGTACGACGTGCCGGGTGGCGAGGTGGAAGCTGAGCACTCCGAAGGTGGCGTAGCCGGCCGTGGTCACCACCGTGAACGCCAAAAAGGTCCAGAACACGCGGGGCAGCCGGCCGCCCGGCGGGGCGGGTGCCGTGCCGGGTCGAGGGCCCGGTTCGAAGCGACGGGGCTCGGGTACGCCGGCGCGTAGCCACAGCAACAGGACCATCCCCGCCACGGCGGGAACGGCCAAGGCGAGGAAGGCGGGCCGGTAGTTGTGGGCGGTGACGGCCAGCACGGCGGCGACCAGCAACGGCCCGGCAACGCCGCCGGCCTGGTCGAGCGCCTCATGGACGGCGAAGCCCTTGCCACGGCCGACTGCCGCAGCGGCGTGAGAGATCATGACATCCCGCGCCGGGCCGCGGATCGCCTTGCCGACACGCTCCGCGATGAACAGCGCCGCAGCGACCCACAGCGCGGTGGTCAGCCCGAGAGCGGGCACGGCGACCATGGTCACGGCGTAGCCGACCAGGACGAGCGGCCAGTAGGCCCGGGTACGGTCGGCGAGGGGCCCGGTGGCCAGCCGTCCGGCCAGGGCCAACCCTTCCCCGACGCCGGTGACGAGCCCAACTACGGCTGCGGATGCGCCGAAGGTGGCCAGGTAGGGGCCGATGACTGACCGGGCGCCCTCGTACACCGCGTCTGACAGCAGGCTGACAACCCCGAACGCGGTCACGAACCGCCATGGCGTCCACCTGATCGTGAGCGCGGTGATTCTCACCCATGCAGTCTCGCCCACCCGCAAGCTGGCTGGGCATGGATCGGCCCGACTACCGTTTCGCCGGCGAGAACTGAGGAGGCGAGTCATGCAGGCAACGACAGTCGTCAACCTGAAAGGCCACCGCGACGACCCGGCGTACGCCGACGTGATCTACGCACCTACAGACGTAGGGCGGGGTAGCGAGGCTGCCGGCGACATCCTCATCGGTGCCGACGGCATCCACTCTCGCACCCGCCAGCTTCTCAACCCCGACTTGCCGAGTCCACGCTTCACCGGCCTGATCAGCGTCGGCGGGTACAGCCGCAGCACGAACCTGGCGGCGACCACCGGCACCCAACGTTTCGTCTTCGGCAAGCGGGCATTCTTCGGGTACCTGGTGCGCGAGTCGGGCGAGGTCTACAGGTTCACCAACCCTCACCGCCCGAACGAGCCGACCCCGCGGCAGCTGGCCCCCCGTCCTTCCGACGAAGGCACGGCCGTGGATGTCGGTCGCACCACCGCGACGGCGCAGGGCCGCGCGGTGGGCGCCGCGGACGGCACCCCGCACACGATCGCTGGCGGCGCCATCGTCTACGAACGCACCTGAGGTGAGGTCGGCGGTACGTGCGGCATTGGGCGGGGGTAGTTGGCAGGACGGTGCTGGGTGATGCCGGTGACCCACAACGCCGTCCGGCGGGCCGGCGACATCTGATGAACCTCGCGGATCCTCTGACCCAACGCCTGATCGGCCACCGCTCGAGGTGAGGCAAGCGCAGGCCGGTCGCGCCGCAGCAGCCGACGGTCACCGCTCGTCCCGGCGGAGTGGGACGCCGTTGCGCTGCCAGTTCCAGATGGGCGCAAGCCCGGGCTCCGCGGCGAGCACGGCGACGAGCAGCCGCATCTGGTCTTCCGGCAGCGGCAACCGTTCGATGCCGTCCGGTGCTCGGAATCTGCGCCGGGGCGTCGTCGTACCTGGATCGTCGCCGTCCTCAGCGGAGAATACCTTGAGCAGGTCGGTGCCGGTGCGGATGCCGGCGCGGCGGAGCCTCACCCGGGCCGCGGCGCCGCCGTCAGCGGCGCCACCACCCTTCCTGCGTTCCCGACGGACCTCTCGGCGGTCCGCCTGCTCGAGGTGGATCAGCAGGAACGCCTGGTCGACCCAGTCCACGAGCCGGCCGGTCGGTACCCGGGTATGAAGTATTACGTCGACGAGGTTCATCGTGGTCAGGTTCTGCATGTCCTCGACGCCTTCCTCGACCAGCCGAGCCTCGTACCAGAGGTTGAGCCCGTCGAGCTGGTCGAGGGGATAGTTCGGGGCGACGGTCGGGACGGCGTGCCGCAGCACCCGAGACGTCAGCCGCTCCAGGAACTGCAGCCCGACCAGCGGAAAGAAGCCGATGACGAAGGCGACCGCCATCTCTGCGCCCTCGACGACCGCCGCCGTGGCACCGACGACCTGGTGGACGACCGTGACGACCAGGAGCACCAGTACGACACGGAGCACCGCGCTGGCGTACGCGCTCGGGCGCAGGTCGCTTTGGAAATAGCGGCGCAGCAGCATCCCGGTGACGAACGCGTACGCACCGAGGAACGCGTACTTCAGCACGTCCCAGGCGCCGGCCGGGGCGACGACGAACCGGGTGTCCCACAGCACCGCGGCCCAGCCGACGGCGAACATCGCCGTCGCGAGGAACACCGGGAACAGGGACTCGCTGCTGACCAGATAGTCGTCCCGGTCTTCCACCGTCGTGGCGGCGGCGTTCCGCATCGCCGCCCGCGGTATCTGGCGGCCGTAGTAGGACTCGAACTTCTGCCGGTAGATGTTGTCCGTCCGCAGTGGCCGCCCGTCGGGTCCGCCGGCCGACGCGTCGGAGGCGACCTGCAGCTCCGGAAGGCGCCGCCGGCTGTCCCAGCCCAGCCGGTGCAGGTTGAGGACGTACTCGTTCCACAGCACCTTGGCGCGCATGCCGAGGAATCGCACGTACAGCCAGCCGGGCAGGAACGACAGGCACCAGAGTGCGAACAGCTTCAGCGCGCCGACGCCCCACACCTGCGGCTGCGGCCAACCCCGCTCCGCGTAGACGCCCGCCGTCAGCGCCGCGACCACGACCGCCAGCAGGATGATGCCGTTCAACCACATGCCGACGGCCTTGCGCTGCAACCAGATCCGGGTGCGCTCGCCGGTCAACCAGCCGACGAACCCGGGTCGGGTCAACCCCTGCGTCACCGCGCTCATGTCGCCCTCCTCACCGCACGGCCGCCCCATCGGCGACCGCGCGCGCCACCCGTGCATCGGACAGATACTCGGCGATGCTGTGCGCCCGGTCCTTGGCGTTGTCGGTCACCACGTCGAGCACGTCGGAGCCCCAGGCGCCCTGCAGCGGGCACCCGATCGCCACCGCGTCGGCGGGGCACCACGCGTTGACCCAGGTGGCGACCCGGTCGGGGCGGTGCGGTCCACCGGCGAGCAGTCGCTTGTAGACGGCATCCATGCCGAGCGGGCTGCCCGCCGTGACGAGGGTGTCGACGGCGATGGTGCCCGGCAGTCGGGTGAGCAGGTCCATGGCGACGACCGTGCCGAGGCTGTGGCTGACCAGCACCATGCGACCGTCGGGCGGCAGGCAGCCGAGCACCGCGTCGAGCACGCGGTCGCGCACGACCGGCCGATCGAGGTACGCGGCCACGTCGGCGAAGACGGCGGCGATGAGCGCCTCGTCCAGGCCGCTGCGGTTCGCCAGCCAGCTCAACGGCCGGTGCAGCCGGTTGACCACGGAATCCAGGAGACCCTCCTCGGTGGGCACGGCGAGGCCCCCTGGCAGGCCGGGCGCCGCGAGGCCCGCCGGCATGCCGGGCGCCGCGAGGCCCGCCGGCATGCCGGCCCGCTCCGCAGCCTCGAACACCAGGTCCTCGTAGAGCGACGCGGTCGACGGGTCGGCGAGCGCCTCCCGGCCGTCCACTCCCCGCTGGAGCTCCCCGGCGTAGAAGGGGAACCAGACGTCCGCGGCGTCGACCGGGCTCAGTCCCCTGGCGCCGAGTCCCGCGGCCAGGCCGGCGGCCCAGCCCGCCCGCAACCGCAGCGGATCTCGGCCCAGCTGGCCACGGCCGTGCAAGAAGACCAGGTGGGTGTCCCCGGCAAGTGCCGGCCGTCGCGCCCGCAGGCCGGCCACGATCGTCACACCGGCCCGCTCCGCAGGCCCGGTGACGGAGGGCCCGGTGACGGTCGGGGCGGGGACCGCCGGTCCGACCGGCTGGACGCCCGCCGGGACCGCCTGCGGCCCGAGGCCGTCCAGCACACTGCGCTGAGCAGGCGTCAGTGGCCGCCCGAAGAGGTGGCTCAGCAGGGCGCTGACGCGTACCCCTTCGTTGGCGATCCAGTGCACGGCGCCGTCGCCGTCCGACGGCCGCCACCGCGTGCCGTCGGGCTTGAGCCAGTTGCCCTTCGCGTCGGTCTTCGGGATCCCTGAGTGGTGCAGCGCGACGACCTCCCACTGGTCGTTGAAGACCGGCGACCCGGAGTTCCCGGGCTCGGTGTCGGTGCTGTAGTGCAGGAAGTGGTCAAGCTCGTTGACCAGGCCGTTGTTGCGCAGGGCCACCTCCTTCAGCCGACCCTGCGGATGGCCGACGATGTTCAGCCACTCACCGATGACGGCCTTGCCCTGCTGGTGGACCAGCCTGTTCCAGCCGAACTCGTCGCCGGGGAGGCCCCCGGGCCCGGGTGAGACGGCGACGAGGGTGTAGTCGAGCTCCTCGTCGGTGAGGAACAGCGTGCCCGGGCCGAGCCGGTACAGGGCGACCCGCCCGGCCTCGTGGTCGATGCCGTCCTCGCAGTTGAGCTCCAGCACCGCGCCGTCGGCCGCCGTCTCGTCGGGCAGGACGTGGTTGTTGGTCAGCAGCAGCGCCGGCGCGACGAGGAAGCCGGTGCCGGTGGGGATGCGGCGCCCCCGCACGTCGGCTGCGATGCGGCCCACCGTGCGGGCGGCTCGCGCGCCCCGAGAGAGGAAGTTGACGGCCTGCAGGTCGTTGGTGTCCGCGATGATCCGCTCCAGCAGCGTCGAACGGGCGACGTGGTCGCCCTCCGGCACCGCCCGCAGGATGGCCTCCGGCGTGACGGCGCCGGACCGGGCCAGCCGCCTGACCCGCGCCTCGACCTGGTCACCCGTGGCGACCACCCGCGTGGCACCGGTGCGCTGCCGGTGCTCGATCTCCGCCCGCTGCTGCTTCGTCCGGCGGTACCGCTCGGTCGCGGCCTCGATGTGCACGATGTTCTCCATGGTCTTTCCTTCTTCTCAACGCTCGTCGAAGAACAGCTGCTCGGGCGGATGCGTGAGGCGGATCTTGTTGCCGTCGACCGCGACGACCGTGTCGAGGCTGGTCCACTGCCCGGTGGGCAGGAGGGTGATCCGGTCGTCGCGCGCGTCCAGGTAGTCGACGAACCCGCCCAACGAGGGGTCGCCGTCGTTGAGCGCGAAGTAGTCGGCGAGGCGCCGGAAGAGCTTCGGCAGCAGGACGACATCGCGTTCCAGGTCGGCGAGACCGGCCGGCAGGGCCGCCCCGCTGGCGGTCTGGTCCGCCCGCCACAGCGGCCCGCCCGCGGCCCGGGCGGCCACGACGGCCCGGGCCATCGCCTGGCGCAGGTCCGCGTACAGCTTCCGGTAGAAGGTGGGGTACGCGTGCCCGCGGGCGAGCTGCCGGTAGTTGACGGTACGGCGGAGCATGGGGACCGTGACGTGCACGCGCTCCCCGCTCGGCTTGTCCGTCGGCGGGGCACCGCGGCCGGCCAGCGCGACGCAGCGGCCGTACACGTCGGCGCCGCGGGTGAACACGTAGCCCGGCACCTCGACGGGCGAGGCGTCGGTCACGGTCTCCCGCTCGTCGCGGTGCACCGAGCGGAAGCCCAGCGCGGACAGCAGGGCGGACGCGCTGGCGCGGCCGAGGTCGAGGGGCTGATGCGTCGGGATGCGGCCGGCTCTGTAGTGGGTCTCCAGCGCGTCGATGCCGTCCAGGCGCAGCTGGGCGCCGCCCGAGGCGTTGCGTCGCACCCGGTGCGGGCCCTCCACCCGGTCCCAGTGCGCGGGGTCGGTGGGATGGAACCGTACCGAGTCGCCGTCCGGCGCCGCGCCGACGACGCGGAAGGACCCGGTGATGACCAGCATCGGCATGGCCGTGCCTCCATTTCCGCGGACACTGTTCCGCTGCGAACTGGAGGCGCGCGCCGGCGCTCAGATACCTCGCCGGAGTGTCGCGTTCGCTACTCGGGCAGCAAAATTGCCCCAACGCCAGGCTGCGCCTGCTTTCGGGCCTCCTTGACCAGAGCCTTCGCGGCGGCGCGGCCGTTCTCGCCGGTCTTCGACATCCGCGCCGCGATCAACCCGGCGACGACCGGGGTGCTGAACGAGGTGCCGCTCCACCGGGCCATGCCGTGGAACGTCTCCACCCTCGGCGGGTTGTCGTACGGCGGCTCCCGATAGGTGTAGGTCCCCGTGGGGAAGGCGTTGACGAGGTCCTGGCCCGGCGCGTAGACATCGACCCATCCGCCGAAGTTGCTGAAGCCCGCCCGGCCACGCCCCGTCGCCGCGAGGGCGCCCACCGAGACGGTGTACGGCGCGGCCGCCGGCCAGAACGGCTTGCGGTCAGAGTCGTTACCGGCCGCGACGACCAGGACGACTCCCTTGTGGTGGCTCAGCCGCCGCTCGTGGAACACCTGAAACGTGAGCAGGCCGGACGCGTCGTACGTGTAAGTCCCGGCCGACATGCTGATCACGTCCGGGTAATGGCAGTCGAGGGCCACGTCGAGCGCCTGGACGAGATCGGACTCGAGGACGCCGCCGCCGAAGTTGAACACCGAGCGCACGTGGATCTCGGCCCGAGGCGCGACGCCGCGGACGACTCCGGCGATGAAGGTGCCGTGGCCGGCGTACTCGTTGATGGTGTGATTCGCCGTGTCGACACCCGGGTCGGGCTGGCCCGTCACCCCGGCGAGCCACGGGATGCGGGCGGCCGCCTCCGGGTCGAACCCGGTGTCCACGACGACCACCTTGACGCCCTCCCCCGCGCCCCGGTCCGTCGGGTGGCCGGGGTCCGGCGGGCTACCGGCGGGCACCGGCTCCGGCTCCACCGCCGGACAGCCACCGCCGTTGCCCGAGATGTGCACCACGTGGTTCAGCGACACCGCGCCGGCGCCGAGCCCTTCGATCACCTCGGTCCGGCGCTGGTCCGGACGGGACGGGTCGACGACCTCGACCGATCCGCCGTCGAGCACCAGCCGCAACGCCCTGATCGTGTCGTAGCCGCGGAGGTCGTCGTTCCGGTCGTCGGTGAGCTCCAGGCGGATCGTCCGCACACCGGCGATGACCGGCTCGACCACCGGCTCCTCGGTCGGTCGCGGCCGGCCCTGCGGCGACGTCCGGTCGAGTTCCCGGTCCCGCCGCGTCGGCAGCAGGTACACCCGGGCGAGGATGTCGCGGACGGCCGCGCCGTGCTCCTCGCGCACGAGCAGCCGGCCCACCTCGTAGAGGAACTCCGTGTCGGCGTCGTGGCTCCTGCCGGCGCCGATCTCGACGACCCGGCCGGCTCCCGCATTGAACCGGCCCTTCATCAGCTCCCACTGGATCTCCTGCCCGGTCCTGCCCATCGGTGCCTCCTCGGTCAGGTGTCGAAGGTTTCTAGACTTGACTGGTGTCACCTGCCGGCGGCCATGTCCGGGCGACCCCTGAGGGGCTCCCCGACCGCCTGCTGCCGCTGGCGTTGTCGCGTCCCGCCGAGGCGTTCGCGGAGGCGAGCCGGCTGCTCGACGGGCAGCCCGATGCCCGGAGCGCGTCGATCGCCTGCCAGGTCCGGGCGATCGTGCTGCGCGACGCCGACCGCACCGCCGAGGCGATCGCCGAGCTGCGCCGGGCGCTGCGTTTCGCCGAGCGATCGGAGGCGGCCGGGCGCCTGGCCGACGTCCAGGCGACCCTGGGCCTCACGCTCGGCCTCGCGGGCAGCACGGCCCCTGGCCTCGCGATGCTGGACCGGGCGGTCGCGAACAGCGCCGGCGTCCACGCCGGGCGCGTCCTGACCCGCCGGGGGTACCTGTTGCGCGTGCTCGGTCGCTATGACGATTCGCTGGCCGACCTGCGCCAGGCGATCCGGCTGCTGCGGCGGGGCGGCGACCACGTGTGGGAGGCTCGCGCGCGGGTGCATCGGTTCCTCACGTACGCCGCGCTGGGGCAGGCCGCGCGCGCCGACCGCGACCTGGCGGTGGCCGGGCGCCTGCACGCGGCCGCCGGGCAGGATCTGGAGTCCGCAATGGCCGTGCACAACCGTGCCGACCTGGCATTCCAGGCCGGCGACATCCCCGCTGCCCTCGGCTTCCTCGACGAGGCGGCCGCGCGGTACGAGGCGCTGGGGACGTCCTGGCCGGCCCTGGCGATCGACCGGTGCGCCGTGCTGCTGGCCGCCGGTCTGGCCATCGAGGCCGTCACCGCGACGGACGAGGCGCTGCGTCGCCACGCGCGCGGAGGTGGCAACGGAACCAGCACCGCCGAGCTGCTGTTCGCCGTCGCTCAAGCGGCGCAGGCGGCCGGGCAACCGGCGCTGGCTGCGGAGCGGGCGGCCGCGGCGCGCGACCTCTTTCGCAGGCAGGGCCGCCAGGGCTGGCAGGCACGGGCGACGTTCGTCGTGCTCCAGTCGCGGTACGCGGCCGGACACCGCGGCGGTCACCTGTCCACACAGGCCAGCCGGCTCGCCGACGAGCTGGACGTGCTGAAGGCGCCGGAGGCGCCGTCGGCGCACCTCTTCGCCGGCCGGCTGGCGGCCGACCGGCGACCGTCGGAGGCCGACCGGCACCTGGCCCGCGCGGCCCGCTTCCGCGACCGGGGTCCGACCTTCGGCCACGCCGCCGGATGGCTGGCCCACGCTCTGCGCGCGGAGGCACGGGGCGCCACCGCCGCGGCTCTCATCGCGTGTCGGCGCGGGTTGGCGGCGGCCGGCGATCACCAGCGGGCCATGGCCGCCCCGGAACTGCGGGCGCACGCCGCGGCGTACGGCGTCGACCTCGCCGCGCTCGCCCAGCGGCACGCGGTACGGCGGGCTGACGCCCGCATGCTGCTGCGGTGGAGCGAACGGTGGCGGGCCAGCGCCCTGACCGTGCCCGCCGTTCGTCCGCCCGACGACCGCGACCTCGCCGGCGAGCTGGCCGCCCTGCGTAACGTGGTCAAGCGACTGGACGCGGCGCGTGCGGCGGCCGCGCCCACCGACCGCCTGGACCAGGAACGGCGCCACATCGAGGCGGCGATCCGGTCGAGGACGCGCCGGACGACCGGTGCCGCGCACCGGTCCGGGCCGTCCGACGACGGCGACGTCGTGGCGGAACTCGCCGCGGGGCTCGGCGACCACCGCCTCGTCGAGCTCACCGCCCTCGACGGACAACTGCACGCCATCACCGTGGTGGGGCACCGGGTACGGATGAGCGCTGTCGGACCGGTCGAGTCGGCGGTACGCGAGCTGGAACTCGCGCGGTTCATGCTGCGCCGGCTGGCGCGTGGGCGGCCGCCGGCCGGGGCGCTCGCCGCCCTCGACGCCGCCGGGCACCGCCTGCAACAGGCGCTGCTCGGTCCGGCCGCCGCCGTCGTCGGCGACGCGCCCGTCGTGGTCGTACCGCCGGCCCGTCTGCACGCGGTGCCCTGGGCGCTGCTGCCTGCGCTGCGCGCGGCGCCGATCGTGGTGGCACCGTCCGCGGCGACGTGGTTGCGGGCCGCGCGCCTGCGGGCGCCGAGGCGGCGCCAGGTCGTCCTGGTTGTCGGCCCCGGCCTGCGGGGCAGCGCCGAGGAAATCCGGCAGATAGGCGACCGTTACCCGGACGCGCTCACCCTGGCCGACGGTCAGGCGACCGCCGAGGCGGCGCTGTCCGCGCTGGACGGCGCGTGGACCGCGCACATCGCGGCGCACGGCAGTTTCCGCAGCGACAATCCGCTGTTCTCCGCGGTGTCGCTCGATGACGGTCCGCTGACCGTGTACGACCTCGGCCGGCTGCGCCACGCCCCGCGCCGGCTGGTCCTGTCCAGCTGCGAGTCCGGCGTCGCGGCCCCCGTCGCCGCCGACGAGCTGCTCGGTGTGGTCACGGCGCTCGTCCCGCTCGGCATGGCGAGTCTGCTGGCGAGCGTCGTGCCGGTCAACGACGCCGTGACGGCGCCGCTGATGGTCGACTTCCACGAGCGGCTCAGGGCCGGTCGGTCGTTCGGCGCGGCGTTGCACGCGGTCCGCGAGTCCGTGGCGGGCGATCCCGTGGCGATGGCCACCGCGCTGTCGTTCGTGGCCCTCGGCCGGTGAGCCGGTCACAGGTTGACCCAGGACGTGGTGACCGGCTTGCCGGCCCCGGAGCGACATCTGAGCCGGACCGGGCCGGGTGACACCCCGCAGAGGACAAATCGTCCCAGGGCGTCGAGGCGCAGACTTTCGCGGCGACCGTCGCCGTGTTCGAGCACGCATTCCGCGGGACCCACGCCGATCACCTGTCCAATGAACGTCAGGCCCTCGGTGGTGCCGGTGACCTCCAACTCGATTCGGAGGCCGCCGCCGTCGAACGACAGGAGGCGATCGCCGACCATGTCGGCCGCTCGCCGCACCGGTTCGTAGGCCAGACCTCGGGTCGTGGCCGTGGAGTCGGCGACCAGCCGGGCCAGCTCACCGTCGAGGTCTCGCGTCCCGACCGCCGCACGCGCCGCCTCCCGGACGGCGTCGGGTACGGGGTCCACCTCGGTGGCGATGCTTCTCAGCCGGGCCAGGAGGTCGTCGTCGTTGTCGTCGTGGTGCATCACGGCCGTCCCGGGGAAGTCTCGGCGGATGGGGTTTCGCATGAGCCGGCGGCCCACATGAGGGTGCGGAGCTTTCCCAGACAGCGCTGGCGTCGTGGGCCGATGCTGCCGACGGGGGTGTGCAGCGCCTCGGCGGCTTCCTTGTAGCTCGGCGGCGGGTCGGCCATCAGGACCCTGAGCAGCGCCTGGCAGGGTTGGTCGAGGCTGCGGAACGCCCGCCACAGCGCCAGGTCCCGCTCCCGTCGCAGCATCGCGCCGTCGAGCGGGTCGGAGCCGTCGGCCAGATCGTCCCAGCTGTCCGTCGGTACCTGTCGTGCTCGTCGGCGCAGGACGGCAAGGCACTCTCGGCGCATCGTCGTCGCGAGCCAGCTTCCGAGCCGCTGCGGATCCCGGAGGGTGTCGAGCCGCTCCACCGTGCGCAACCACGTCGTCTGCACCGCGTCCGCCGCGTCCTCGTCGCCCAGCCGCATGGCGCGCGCGATGGACCACAGGAGACCGGTGTACCGGTCGGTGAGGGTGCCCCAGGCTGCCTGGTCACCGGCGCGGACCCGCTGCACCAGCTCCTCGATCTCGTGATCGCGCACCGGGTCCATCGCAGCCCCTCGTGATCTGTTGGCGGCGCGGAGATGTCTCGATCGCATCGGCATCGTCCGAGGTGACCGTGTCACCCATTCTGCGGACCAAAATCGGTGTAGTCCACCGCCGCCTGGACCAGCATCTCCGCGGGTCGGGCAGCCGCCCGTCGGATCTGACACCACATTGAGGCGGACGGCCGTGCATCTGATACGACGAGACACAGAATTGTCGGATCAACGACCTCCCCTGCCTCTCCTGGTGGACCTGGAGGTTGATGCCGTATCAGGCGGGCTCCTGCCCACTCCTACCTGACGTGTTGCGCGAAACCGTGGACGGACCGTCCCCGAGGGCGGACGTCCGGCTGGAGCTGATGGGCGGTTTCCGTCTGCTCGCCGGGGGGGCCACGGCCGACGTCGTCGGCAACGCCCAGCGACTCCTGGCGTACCTGGCGCTGACCGGGCCAGCCGCCCGGGTGGTGGCGGCGGGGACGCTCTGGCCGGACGTCCCGGACCGTCGCGCCCTCGCCAGCCTGCGCACGGCGATCTGGCAGTGCAACCGGGCGGTCGGCGGGCTGGTTGACGCCGGCGAGAACCGCATCGCGCTGGCCGGCTTCGTCCGCGTCAACACCGCCGAGCTGGCCGGCCTCGCGACGATATCCGGCGACGACGCGGCGGACGTGCTGCGGAGGCTGCGCGGCGAACTGCTGCCCGGGTGGTACGACGACTGGGTGCTCCTCGAACGCGAACGGCTGCGACACCTGCGCCTGCAGGGGCTGGAGGACCTCGCGCTCCGGCTCGCCGCGCGCGGGAGGTTCGCCGTCGCGTACGAGCTCGCGTTCGAGGCGGTGCGGTGCGAGCCGCTGCGGGAGAGCGCCCACCGGGCCGTCATCGCCGTTCACCTCGCTCAGCACAACGTCGTCGAGGCGGTGCGCGACTACCACCGGTTCCGCCATCTGCTCCTGGACGAACTGGGCGTCGAACCGTCCGCCGAGCTGGCCGACCTCGTCTTCGGCCGGGCGGCCCGTCGCGGGCGCGCAGCCGGCGACTTCCTGCCGCGGCCTGAGCCGGTGGGCGCGCGCTCCACGACATCGCGTCGCTGACCGCGCGCCCGCCGGCCGTGCCGGTCAGGAGCGCGACACCCACACCCCGGCGTCGCCGAAGCCGACGACGTCGGCGCGGCCCTCGCCGGTGATGTCCGCCAGGAAGCGCGGGTGCTTCTCCACCCGCCAGCCGCCCGCGCTGTAGGCGAAGTTGGCGATCACCCGGCCGGGGTTCTCGAAACCGCCGCCGGCGAGCGCCCGGGACACCCAGACGCCGGCGTCGCCGAACCCGACGATGTCGCGGCGGCCGTCACCCGTGGTGTCCGCCAGGAACCGCGGGTGTCGCTCCACCCGCCAACCGCCGGCGTTGTACCCGAAGTTGGCCACCACGAGCTGCGGCGCGCTGAACGTCCCGTTCGCCTGCCCGTACGACACGTACACGCCGGCATCGCCGAACCCGACGATGTCGGGCCGGCCGTCGCCGTTGACGTCCACCACGAACCGCGGGTGCTTCTCCACCCGCCAGCCCGAGTTGTAGCCGAAGTCCGCGAGGACGAACTGGGGTGGGCCGAACGTGCCGTTTGCCTGCCCGTACGAGACCCACACCCCGGCGTCGCCGAACCCCACGATGTCCGCCCGGCCGTCGCCGTTGACGTCGACCACGAACCGCGGGTGCTTCTCGACCCGCCAACCGCCGGCGGCGTAGCCGAAGTTGTTGAGGACGAACTGGGCCGGGGCGTAGGTGCCATCGGCCTGCGCCCGGGACACCCAGACGCCCGCGTAGCCGAACCCGATGAGATCCGCCCGACCGTCCCCGGTGGTGTCGGCCACGAAGCGCGGGTGCATCTCCACCCGCCAGCCGCCGGCGACGTAGCCGAAGTTGTTGACGACGAACTGGGGTGCGCCGTAGGTCCCGTCCGCCTGGGCGTGGGAGATGTAGACGCCGGCGTCGCCGAACCCCACGATGTCCGCGCGGCCGTCGCCGTTGACGTCCACCACGAAGCGCGGGTGCTTCTCCACCCGCCAGCCGCCGGCGGCGTACCCGAAGTCGTTGACGACGAGGTGCGGCGTCTCGAACCGGCCGTCGGGCTGCGAGCGGGACAGGTACACGCCCGCGTCGCCGAAGCCCACGATGTCGGCGCGGCCCTCGCCGGTGGTGTCCACCACGAAGCGCGGGTGCTTCTCCACCCGCCAGCCGCCGGCGACGTAGCCGTAGTTGCGCACCGCCAGCTGCGGCGCCCAGCCGAGGTGCCCGGGCGTGTACCCGCACAGCTCGAAGGAGTTTCCCTTCATCAGGCAGGGGACGCCGCCGTCGGCGGCGCAGTTCTGGCAGTTGCCGTTGACCAGCCCGAACCGCCCCCAGCTCCCGCCGCAGTCACAGCCGCTGCTGGCGTACTCGTCGGGGCAGTTGAAGATGTGCCCGGTCTCGTGGGCGAACACCCGGTCGATGTTGTCCGGCCCCCAGCCGTCGTTGTTGTAGTCCATGACGAGGTACGGGCCGCCGAGCCAGGCGTACGCGAACCACCCCAGCGGATACTTGGTGAAGAACGCGCAGTACGTCCAGCGGGTGCCGAACTTGCCGCGCAGGCTCTCCACGTAGTCCCTCACACCGGCCGGGTCGGCGCTGAAGCCGATGGCCGCCATTGCCGGGTTGCGCCAGTGCGCCTCGAGATCGGGCGCGTTCCGGTCCGCCGCCACGTTCAGCACCACGTCCTGGATGTCGTAGGCGAAGCTGATACCGGCGAGCGGGTTCGTCACGGCGTAGAACCCGAGCCCGTTCTGCACCTCGGCGATGACCTTCGTCCGCTCCGCGTCGGAGAACTGCAGCTCCGGTGTCGGGCCCTCGACGATGACGATGCCGACCGCGACCGTGCCCTCCAGGTAGGAGCTGGTCGGCGCCGGAGCCGCGGCCCTGCCCGGCGCGGCGGCCTCTTCACCGGTCGGCTCGGCCCGGGGCACGACGGTGGTGCAGTCCGGCATGTCCCACTCCTCGCCCCGGCGCGGGCGGTTCTCCTTGGCCGTCTGGAACTCCGCGGTCTCCCGCAGCCCCAGTGCGGCCAGCCCGAGCCGCTCGACCTCGCTCAAGCCGCCGGGCAACCCGCTCAGGTCCAGCGCCTCCGGGGCGGCAGGCCGGCCGGCACGCCGCGCCGTGTCGGCGTAGATGCCGACCCGCCCGTAGCGGTGGATCGGCTGGCCGCGCTCCGGCCGCGCGGCCTCCCGCCGCGCCGCTGCGGTCTCCTCGACGACCGCCCACTCTGCGATGTTGAGATCTCCAGCCATGTCCGGCCCCCACTCCCTTCCAGGGCGGCGCAGCCCGCCGCCAGTCAGGAATCAGTGAATGCGGGTGGCGTCAGCGCGGCGTCAACGACGCGAACCGGGCGGCAGATCGGGCGGCAGGTGGCCCGGCGCATCCCACGGCAGCCCTTCACCAGGGCGGCGTTTTCCGGCACGGCGGGTTCGCCACGCGGAAACGAACATGCGCTCGGCCGGAGACAGCTCGTCGAGGACGGTGTCCGGCACGTCGTCGGCGTAGGCGGTCGTTCCCGGCACGTTGACCGACGTGTCCCCGGCGGCCAGCGCCAACCGGGGAGGCAGGACCTGCGTCACCTGGGCGACCCGGCGCAGCGCCTCGAGGACGCGCTCCGCATCCGCGCCGTGGTCGATCAGGATGAGCGTTTCGTCGTGGCCGTCCATCACGGGCACCTCCCGCCTCGAGTGTTCCCCATCACGCGGCCATTGGCGGAGGGAACGTCCCGCACGTCCGCAGCGGCCATCCCACAGCGACGTCGCCGCGCGGCCGATGGATAAAGAGTCGGCATGAACAGTCGATACGTCGGCTGTGAAGCTATCGTCGACGGAGGCTGCTACCCGACCCGGGGCTCGGCCGCGAGGATCGCTTGGAGCAGCCCTGGGAAGCGGGCGTCCAGGTCGTCGACGCGCAGCACGTTCAGCTTGGCGTTGCCCGCGTCCCACTGCCGCACCACGCCGGCCTCGCGTAGTACCCGGAAGTGATGGGTACGGGTGCTCTTCGCCAGCGGCAACCCGAACGAGGTGCAGGTGCGGCGCTGTTCGACGTCCGCGGCCAGCATCGCCACGATCCGGCGCCGGTGGGAATCGCTGAGCGCGTGCAGCACGGCGTCCAGACTCATCTGCGCCCGCGTCGGCTCCGGCAACCAGTCCCCCATCGCACCCATCCTCTTGTGAAGGTTCGATGATTATCGTACCTTCTCGAAGGTACGACAACCTACGAACCTGAGAGGCGGCTCGCTCCGATGCTTGCCCTGCTGTTCGACGTCAACGAAACGCTGCTGGATCTCTCCGCACTCGACGAACCGTTCACCGAGTTCTTCGGCGACCCGGAAGCCCGCCGCACCTGGTTCCAGTCGGTCCTGCACACGGCGATGGCGGTCACCGCGGCCGACGACTACGTCTCCTTTTCGGACATCGGCGCCGCCGCGATCCGGCAACTCGCCGACGCCCGGGGACTGCCCGTCGACGAGGCGGTGGCACTGGCGCGTCGCCTCCAGGACCTGCCGCCGCACCCGGACGTGGTGCCCGCGCTCACCCTGCTCGCCGAAGCCGGCGCCCGCATGGCGACGCTCACCAATTCACCGGCACCCGTCGTGCAGAACCAGCTGCGCAACGCAGGAATCAGCGACTACTTCGAGGCTGCGATCTCCTGCGACCAGGTCCACGCGCTCAAGCCCGCCCCGCAGCCCTACCGGCACGCCGCCGACGTACTCGGCCTGCCGATCGGGGAGGTCACCCTGGTGGCCGCTCACGGCTGGGACATCCACGGAGCCCAGGCGGCCGGGGCCCGGGGCGCCTTCGTCGCCCGGCCCGGCCAGCGCTTGCTTCCCGTGGGCCAGCCACCCGCGATCACCGGCCCCGACCTGCTCGACGTCGCCCGCCAACTCGTCGCGGCCACCGAGCGTGGGAAGTGAACCCCGTTGCTACCGGAACAGGCGCTGCCGCTACCCGTCGCCCTCGCCGCCTCCGAGGCGGACATCGATCTCCACCTCGACGTCGTCACGGACCTTGAGCGCGCCGAGGAAGGCCGAGTACGGCTTGATTCCGTACGCCGACTGCGTCACCACTGTCGCGGCGCGGTACCGGTCGGGCGTCACTTCGCGCACCTCGATGTCGATGGGGGCGGCGACCCCGTGCAGAGTGAGTGTTCCACTGATGGTGGCGGAGTCGTCGCCGGTGACGACCCGGGTGGACTCGAAGGTGGCCGTCGGGTGGCGGTCGACGGCCAGCGTCAGCCGGGCGTTGGTCTCGATCTCGCCCCGGTCCTTGTCGGTCAGCGGTACTGCGCCGCCCGTGCCCTCCCGCACGGCCAAGGACCCCAACTCCACGCGGGCCGTCGCGGTGGCATCCACCGGCCCGGTCTCGGGAACGTTGATCTCCACTGACCAGTCGGTCACCTCGATGGTCAAGTCGTGGCCGACGGTCGAGCCCACACCCTTGCGGCCCGTGCGCAGCAGCATGCGCCCGTTGTCCGGGCCAAACCGCAGCATGCCGGTGCTGATCGCCACCCGCCCAGCGTAGGCGAAATGACCATTGCTCACGCCGTCGCCGCCCGAAGAGCAATGGATGTACCCGTCAAGCCCGTCGCGCCCCGCGCGCTGGGCGTGTGGTCGTAGTCGTACGCCTGGGGCGCGTACATCATGTCGGCTCGTAGCGGTAGACGCTCCGGTACGGTGGCGGGCCGTGAGGTAGATCTTCTCCTGGCGGAAGCGGTGCCGCAGATAGTCGGTCAGGCCGAGTTGGCCGTGCAGCCGGGCGGCGGGCCTTTCCCTGGCTAGACGCTCCCGCGTGGTTCGTGGAGACGATGGTTGGGTTCATGCACAGACTGCGCGGGCAAATTGGCAGGATGGGGCCATGGCCACGGTCGCTGTGATCGGTCTGGGTGGGATGGGTAGCCGGATGGCCGGCCGGTTGCTCGATGCCGGCCATGACCTCGTCGTCTGGAACCGCACGCCGCAGCGGGCCAGCGATCTTGTGGCGCGTGGCGCGGTCGCTGCCGACAGTCCGGCAGACGCTGCCCGCCGCGCCGACATGGTCATCACCATGCTGTCCGACCCGGCGGCGCTCCAAGATGTGGCCGAGGGCCCGCAGGGCATCCTCGCCGGTGCCACCGCCTCGACGACCCTCGTGGAGATGTCCACGGTCGGGCCGGCTGCCGTGCGACGGTTGGCAGGGATGCTGCCGGATGGCGTTGGCCTGCTCGATGCGCCGGTGCTCGGCAGCGTCTCGGAGGCCGAGTCGGGTTCGCTGCGGATATTCGTCGGAGGGCCGGAGCCGCTTGTCCAACGGTGGATGCCGGTGTTGGGCGCGCTGGGCTCGCCGCTGCATGTCGGGCCGCTCGGTGCCGGCGCGGCCGCCAAACTGGTCGCCAATTCGACCCTGTTCGGGGTGCTCGCTGTTCTCGGTGAGGCGCTCGCTCTCGCGGACGGGCTTGGGCTGCCGCGGGACATCGCGTTCGAGGTCCTGTCCGGGACTCCCATCGGCTCGCAAGCGGATCGGCGGCGGCCAGCGATCGAGTCCGGTCAGTTCCCGCTGCGGTTCGCGCTGTCACTCGCCCGTAAGGACGTCGATCTGGTCGTGTCGGCCGCCGAGTCGGCAAGTGTCGAACTGCCGGTCGCGGCGGCCGCCCGGCAGTGGGTCGTGGCAGCCCAGGAAGCCGGCCTCGGCGACCGGGACTACTCGGCCGTAATCGCGCACATCACCGACACTGCCCGATCAGCCTGAAACCCGGCCGTGCGACAGGCCCGTCAGGTGGCGGTTGAACTCCGGATGCACGGTTCAGCGGCGTCGACTCAGCCGCTCCCAGGCGCGGCGCCGGTTCACCTGCACCGGGTTGTGATCCGCGTTCTCGACGACTCCGGCCGGCGGGTCGTCGCCCGGATCGTGCATCTCGGCACCGGGTACCGACAGCACGACGCCCCGCTCGTACAGGTCGGCGATCTGCTCCCGGTGGGCGAAGCGGTGGGACCGGTCCGGCCCCGGCGGTGCCACGATGACGCCGTGGAAGATGTCCAGCCGTTCGTCGGCGAGCACATGCTCGACCACGCCGACGGGTGCCGAGTCGACGTCGTAGACCCGGGTGCCGACGGCGAGCGCGAGGTACGAGACCTTCGTGCCGAGATCCTCCACGACGTTCACGGTACCCGCCGCCTGATCACCATGGGCCCGATCACGAATGGCTGGTCTGGCCATGACCAGGGCTGCCGGCAGCGCCGATCGTCAGGCTCAGGCGGAGGCTGCCCGACCCATCTCGGCGAGGATCCCGGTGCCCTGACCAAGCTCGATCAGGTAGCCGTCCGGGTCCCGCAGGTAGCACCGGATCTCGACGCCATGATCCTTCGGCTCGGTCAGGAACTCCCCACCCCGTGACCGCCACTGCTCATAGACCTCTCGGACGTCAGTGACCCGGACGTTCATCGCGGAGCTGAGCGTGTTCGGATCCGGCGGCGCCTGGGCTTGCACGCCCGGTTTGTCGTCGGTCGGACCACCCTCATTGTTGATCACGATGTAGCTGTTCTGGAACCGCAGGATCGCCGGCTGGCGTTCCCGCACCACCGTCGCACCCAGCACCCGGCGGTAGAACTCCCGTGAACGGTCCACGTCCCGCACGATCAGCAGGTGCGTGAGCACCAGCCCACCCTCGGGCTGGAAGTAGTCCGGCGCCTCGCTCGCCATCCACGCCTCCCCCGGTCCCAGTCGGCAGCGGCGTACCCGCGTGCAACGCGGGCACACCTGCTCCTGCCGCAACTGTGCGGGCTACGAGCCGGGGCGCCGCCCGCCACCGGCACCCACCGGTTCGATCACCTGCCAGAACTCCGTCGGAAGCTGGGCCACCGCGTCGTCGAACTCGTCACGGGAAACAGCCTCACGTAGCGTGGTGAGCGCCGCGCGGACCCCGGCACCGGCGAGCGCACGGTCGACGCCCGGGCGGTCCCCCACCCGCTGCACGAACTCTTCGAGCCCGAACGACGACGTGGCATGTTCCCGTCTAAGCGGTTCGCGCAGGCAGTCGTCAAGCCCTTCCGGAAGCTGATAGGCAAGGTCCTCAGCCTGGCCGGCGCTGATCCGACCTGCCAATGTCTCCAACGTCGCGCGGGTGAGTGTCGCCGCCTGATCGGTCGACACCTTTGCCCGCGTGGCCACTGCGTTGATGAAATCCTGGTATTCCACCTGATTCTCCTCTCCGGCCGGATCGCCGTCCAACCGTTGCCGACGTGTCCCATCGCTCCGCGGCCGAGGCCGAGTGGGCGGATGCCCGGGATGGATTGGAGCGAGCATCCGAGCGCCAACACCGGGGCGGGAGTTACGAACCCCTGACCTCGATGCGCCCCGGTCGGGTTCGGGGCACCTTGCCCACGCGTACCGTCAATGGCACCTCACCTCAAGGGCCGGGGCGAACTCCTGCCTCGCTCGACAGCCTTCCCCGAAAGAGGTGACCGTGCCTCATCCCGATCGGGCGAACCGGCAATGCCCCCCGACGGCGACCTCCTCGAGATTCCGACGACCGGGAGGCTGAGCTGGTCGACCGTGAGGCGGCCGCAGATTGCTGGGCCGCGTCGCGAGGAGGGTCAGCGGCGCAGGCGGCGGGAGCAGGCGCCGTCGTGGTCGGCGCGGAGCAGGCAGCGCCGGCCGCCGGGCATCAGCAGGTCGCAGAAGACCCGATGGCGTACGTTCTGGCGCTGCCGCTACCTGTCGCGCTCGCCGCGTTCACCGCAGGCTCGGCGTACGTCAACCATGACGCCGGCGGCGGCACGATCGCAGTCGGCAGGCGGGCGGACCTGGCCGTGCTCGACCGCAACCTGTTCGCCACCGGCGCGGGACTACCCGCCGACGCGCGCGTCACCCACACGATCGCCAACGGCACCGTCGTCTACGAACGCTCCTGAAGAGGCCCGGTCAGGCCTGTGCCGACCGGCTCGCCCAGTGCGGCGACAGAGAGAGCCTGATTAGTACCGTTTGACACTAGATGTGGCGTTGCAAACATGGCACAACCCGTATGGCCACCCGGAGAGACGTGAAGCAGCATGTAGGCAGGGCCTTAATGGGGTGGTTCACGTGGTCAGTACCTGTAAAACTATTCGGAATTTTCGCCAGTTCCCAGTGGAAGCCCAGCGATCGGCGGATGCCGCAGCAGAGGAGCGTGAGCAGCACCTCCGCACGATCATCAAAAAACGCAGCAGCAAAGCCGCGAAACTGTCGGCTAATGCGGACCACCGGCTGCGGCGTCTGCTAGGAGACGACAACTGGGCGGACTTGAGGAAACTGATGCAGCAGGAACGGTTGACTTTTCGTGACCTGCTTCAGCCACCTCAAGGGTTGACGTCGAGCTACGGCAAACTCGACAAAGCCCGGAAACAGAAGGCCGACGCATTCCTGCGGAGTCGAGACATCAGGCGTGACGCGATCGTTGAGATAGCGAAGGACTACCACGAGGCGCTAGCCGGCGTCTTCACGGCCGACGACAAGATCAGCCCCGGGTTCCACCTCTCGAACAACCTCGACAAATGGTTGAGCCTGTCTCCGTTCCACGATCATGCGCTGCCCTGGGGAGTCTTCGAACCCGACGACAGCCAGGGCCCGCACCGATGGGAGGTCTTCCGGCCGCCGTTCTTCGGGTTCAACTTCGGCTTCGTCCCGGTGCACAATGACAACTTTGTCGTTGATCGGATTCACACCCTGAACCCGTCGGTCGGAGACGTGGGCATCTCCATCACGATGGACAACAGCGACGCAGGCGACTTCGACTATGCGTCCGGCGACGCATTCAGCGCAATCGCATTCGCTTTCGTACCGCCAACGACAGGTCTGGTCGAGGTCCTCATCGACGCGCAATGCGTCGAGGCAACGCACCGCTTGGAAACAGAGGACGAATGGGGATGGTCGAACTCCCGCACAGGCCAGAGTAACTTCCTGATGCTCGACGTCCTGCATCCCAACGTGTCCGAGCCGTCATATGCCGAGATGTCGGTATTCGACGAGCAGACCGACGACGACGAGAGTTTCCTGCAGGAGAAATTGACTCGTGGTGCCCACTACTTCGCGCAGTTGTTCAGCGCGGGACCGGTGCCGGCAGGTCAGTCCGTGGTCGTGTGCGCCGGGACGCGTTCGTTCGACAAGAGCGGCACAAACGACGTGTCCATTCACAGCACGTCCGACTTCCGGTGGTTCATCAGCTCAATAGAGGTCCGAATCTCGCCGTAGGAGGAGGCCCAGATATTATCCCGAGCCTGATTCTCCTTGGCCTTTTCCTCGGGCGCTGGTGGTGGCTGCCGCTGCTGATCTCAGCCGTTGGTTGGCCCATCCTGCTCGTCGCCACGGGGTCGATGAACGTCGAGCCGGGCTTGTTCGCCGCGTCCGGGCTGGCGCTGCTGAACGCCGGCGTCGGTGTCGTGGTCCACCAGGCCGCCCTCTGGACGGCTCGGCGGGTGCGCCGCGCGATGAATCCCTCTTCGCGCAGGTGATGCGGCGTCAGCAGCGGCGCAAGGTGTTTAGGCGCGGAGGAACTCCCGCCACCGTTTCCGGTCTCTGACGCTGCGGCGCCCTATCCCCCGGCCATCGCTCCGAGGATGATGAACGGTTCCTCGCCGGCGATGACCCGCTCGGGCAGTGGCGCGTCGGGCGACTCGTTGGACAGGTCCTCCTCACACGCGTAGAAGCGGACGAACGCCCGGCGCTTGGCGCTGCGGCGGTCGCGGATCGTGCCGAGCAACATCGGGTACTGCGCCTCGAGGGTGTCCAGTACCAGGCGCTGGGTGACCGGCCCGGCACCCGGACCGGGCACCTCGAGACGTACCTCGCCGGTGACGTGAGCCAGGTTCTTCAGGTGGGCCGGGAGGACGACCCGGATCACGGCAGCACCTGGGCTTCCACGGAGAGCACGGCCGGCAGGTCCCGTACGATCGGCGCCCAGCTGTCGCCTCCGTCGGCCGAGTGGTAGACCTGGCCACCGGTGGTGCCGAAGTAGACCCCGCACGGGTCGAGCGCGTCGACCGCCATCGCATCGCGCAAGACGTTGACATAGCAGTCGGACTGAGGCAGGCCCTTGGTCAACGGCTCCCAGTCGTCGCCACCGGTGCGGCTGCGGTAGACGCGCAGCTTGCCCTCCGGCGGGAAGTGTTCGGAGTCGCTCTTGATCGGCACGACGTAGATGGTCTCCGGTTCGTGCGCGTGCACCGCGATCGGGAACCCGAAGTCCGACGGCAGGTCGCCGCTGATCTCGCGCCAGTTCGCACCCGCGTCGTCGGTGCGCATCACGTCCCAGTGCTTCTGCATGAACAGGGTGTCCGGCCGGGACGGGTGCTGGGTGATGTGGTGCACGCAATGGCCGACCTCGGAGTCCTGGTCGGGGATCTCTCCCGAGCGCAGGCCCTTGTTGATCGGCAGCCAGCTGGTGCCGGCGTCGTCGCTACGGAACGCGCCCGCCGCGGAGATGGCGACGTAGATCCGGTCCTTGTTCACCGGGTCCAGGATGATCGTGTGCAGGCACATCCCGCCGGCACCGGGCTGCCACGTCGGCCCGGTCGGGTGCGTACGAAGGGCGGTGAGCTCTTTCCACTTCAGGCCGCCATCGGTGGACACGTAGAGGGCGGCGTCCTCCGCACCCGCGTACACCGTGTCGGGGTCGTCGCGGGACGGCTCAAGGTGCCAGATGCGCTTGAACTCCCACGGGCGCGGGGTGCCGTCGTACCACAGGTGCTCGCCGACCTCGCCGGAGTAGGCGAAGTCGTTGCCGACCGTGGTCCAGCTCTTGCCGCCGTCGTCGGAGCGCTGGATCAGCTGGCCGAACCAGCCGCCGGACTGGGACATGTAGAGCCGGCTCGGATCGGCCGGCGACCCGGTGAAGTGGAAGATCTCCCAGCCGCCGAAATGAGGTCCGTCGACCGTCCAGTCGCCGCGCCTGCCGTCCGACGTCAACGTGAACGCGCCCTTGCGCGTGCCTACCAGCACCCGTACGCCGCTCATACCCTCATCCTTCCGTTCTGTTCGACGATGCACTCAGGTAAGACCGTCCGCTGCGCCGAAACTCATCGGTCTCAGTCAGTCCTACTCTCCAGGTACGACGAAGTCACCCCTGTTCCTGGCCGGCGTCGAAGTGCTCCCGCAGCTTCGGAACGGGCGAGAACAGCAGGATCAGGGTCGGCAGCAGCAGACCCGCCACCCCGACGAAGAGGGCGCCGCGCACCCCCAGGGCGGTGGCGGCCACGCCGGCGGCGACCGAGCCGAGCGGGACCGCGGCGTAGCTGGCGAGCCGCATGACCGCGTTGACCCGTCCGAGAAGGTCGGCCGGGGCGACCGTCTGAGATCGAATCCGCGGACCTCGGCTTCACCTCTCGCGGTGCATCGATCGTGCAACTAGAGTCGACGCCAGCATCCCGTGGATCGATCCGACTGCATCTTCCCTCTACGGTGAGGAGCGCGTCTTGGGTATGCCCGACGGCGTCGAGATAGCCGGACCCCGGCACGACCGTTACCAGGAGATCCTCACCCCGGAGGCGCTCGGCTTCCTGGCCGACCTGCACCGCGCCTTCGACGCCCGACGGCGTGAGCTGCTCGCCCGGCGCGCCGAACGCGAGGCGGCGCTGGCCGCCGGCGACCTGCTGGACTTCCTGCCCGAGACCCGGCACGTCCGCGACGGCGAGTGGCGGGTGGCCCCGCCCGCACCTGGGCTCGTCGACCGCCGGGTGGAGATCACCGGACCGACCGACGCAAAGATGACGATCAACGCCCTGAACTCGGGCGCGAAGGTCTGGCTCGCCGACCACGAGGACGCCAACACGCCACTGTGGGAGAACGTGATCGGCGGCCAGCTCAACGTGCGCGACGCGATCGACCGGAAGCTCTCCTTCACCTCCCCGGATGGCCGGCGGTACGCACTCCACGACGGCGAGCTGGCGACCATCGTGTTCCGACCACGCGGGTGGCACCTGACCGAGAAGCACATCCTGGTCGACGGCGAACGCACCTCAGGAAGCCTGGTCGACTTCGGCCTGTACTTCTTCCACTGCGCCGCCCGGCAGCTCGAACGCGGGTCCGGACCGTACTTCTACCTGCCCAAGATGGAGAGCCATCTGGAGGCACGGCTCTGGAACGACGTGTTCCTGCTCGCCCAGGAACGGCTCGGCATCCCCCGCGGCACCATCCGCGCGACCGTGCTCATCGAGACCTACCCGGCGGCGTTCGAGATGGAGGAGTTCCTTTACGAACTGCGCGAGCACTCCGCCGGCCTCAACGCGGGCCGGTGGGACTTCATGTTCAGCGTGATCAAGAATTTCCGCACCCGCGGGCGGGACTTCCTGCTGCCCGACCGGAACGCGGTGACGATGACCGCGCCGTTCATGCGCGCGTACACCGAACTGCTGGTGCGCACCTGCCACAAGCGCGGGGCGCACGCGATCGGCGGCATGGCCGCCTTCATCCCCAGCCGCCGCGACCCGCAGGTGAACGAGACGGCCCTGGCGAAGGTCCGCGACGACAAGACCCGCGAGGCGGGTGACGGGTTCGACGGGTCCTGGGTGGCCCACCCCGACCTCGTACCGGTCTGCCGCGAGGTGTTCGACGGCGTGCTCGGCGACCGGCCCCACCAGCTCGACCGCACCCGCGACGACGTACGCGTCACCGCGGCGCAGCTGCTCGACGTGCGCGGCACCCCGGGACAGCGCAGCGAGGCGGGGCTGCGAGATGGCATCAGCGTCGGCATCCAGTACCTCGCCAGCTGGCTGCGCGGCACCGGGGCGGTGGCCATCTTCAACCTGATGGAGGACGCGGCGACGGCCGAGATCTCCCGCTCGCAGGTATGGCAGTGGCTGCACAACGACGTCACCCTCGACGACACCGGCGAAAAGGTCGACCGGGACCTCGTCGAGCGGCTCGCCGACGAGGAACTGGCGAAACTTCCGGGCGACCCGGCCGACTACGCCGAGGCCCGCGCGCTGTTCATGGCGGTCGCCGTGGCCGACGACTTCGTGGACTTCCTGACCCTGCCCGCGTACGAGCGGATGCCCTGACCCCGAGACCGCGACGGGAGGTCGGCGATGACCACGACGGACATCAACACCCTCGCCGCGACGCTGCGGGCGGTGCTCGGCGACGGGCAGGTGATCAGCGACCGCCAGGAGCTGCGCACCTACGAGTGCGACGGGCTCGCCCAGTACAAGGTGGTACCCGCCCTGGTCGCGCTGCCACGGGCCGCCGCCGAGTGCGCGGCGACGGTCCGGGCCTGCGCGGACGCCGGGGTGCCGTTCGTCGCCCGTGGCTCCGGCACTGGCCTGTCCGGCGGGGCGCTGCCGCACGCCGACGGGGTGCTCATCGTCACCTCGCAGCTGCGCGCGATCCGCGAGGTCGCCCCGCAGGACGAGCGAGCCGTGGTCGAGCCCGGCGTGATCAACCTCCAGGTCACCCGGGCGGCCACACCGCACGGCTACCGGGATGCGGGCCAGGGCTTCGCCGTTCAGGGCGGGGGTGAGGGCCCGCGTGGGAGGGCCGGCTAGGCCGTGTTTCGTAAGGCGCGCAGCCATTGGTTGATGGCGGCGATGGTGAGGGTGGCTTCGTAGCGGACGGCGAGTTTGTCGTACCTGGTGGCCATGGCGCGGTGCTGTTTGAGCTGGTTGATGCCGCACTCGACAGCGTGCCGCTGCCGGTAGATGCCGGGATCAAATGCGGGTGGGCGCCCGCCTTGGGATCCCTTCGCTTTGCGGTGGGCGTCCTGGTCGACCTTGCTCGGGATGCAGGCCCGGATGCCGCGCGCGCGTAGATGGCCGCGGTTGGCCTTGGACGTGTAGGCCTTGTCCGCGAGCACGATCTCAGGGCGGGTCCGCGGCCGACCGCTGCCGGGTCTGGCCACCCTGATCTTGCGTAGGACCGCGATGAACTGCGGGCTGTCACCGCGCTGCCCAGCGGTCACCACCCCGGCCAGCAGCTTGCGGCCTTGTTCACAGGCCAGGTGCGTCTTGGTGGTCCAGCCGCCCCGGGAGCGGCCGAGCCCGTGATCGTCCGGTTCCCGCGTGATCCCGCCCGGCGGTTCCTTCTGCATGTCGCCGTCGCGTCGGGCACCGGCGGCGTGTTGATGGGCCCGGCTAATGGTGGAGTCGACGCTGACCGTCCAGCCGATCAACCCGCAGGCGTCCGCGCGGGCCTGCAACGAGGCGAGGATCTGAGCCCAGACACCGTCGCGTTGCCACCGGCGGAACCACCGATACAACGTCGGCCAGGGCGGATACACCTCAGGCACGTCTCGCCATGGTGACCCGGTGCGTACCCGCCACCTGATCCCGTCGATGATCTGTCTGTTGGCCCATCTGCGCGGCCGCCCGTGACCTGCCTGCGCAGGCAGCAACGGCTGCAGTACCGCCCACTGCGAGTCAGTCAGGTCGTGGCGCCTCGCTGCCGCTACGCTCGGCACGAGGTCTCCGGTTATAAAGTTCTGCTTGGTCGCTGAACCACATACCGGAAACCTCTTCAGCTACCTATCACCGCCACGCCGCGAGCCGCGACGACACCAGCCGCCATACGAAACAGGGTCTTAATCCACCGATCAATGACGACGCCGCGCTGCCGGTGAGCTGGCGGCGATGGACTCCTGTGATTCAGCGCGCGCGGCGGTAGTGCATGGCCACCGCGCCGTTGCGGAGCGGCTTCGCCGAGAGCAGCTCGAGCTGGCGCGTGCCGGGCAGCCCGCCCTGGTACAGCGTCGGGCCGTGGCCGGCGATCCTGGGATGGACGAGCAGCTTGTACTCGTCGATCAGGTCCAGCCGGTCGAGCTCGGTCGCGAGCTTGCCGCTTCCGAGGAGGACCCCGGCCGGGGTCGCGTCCTTGAGCTTCTGCACGCCCTCGCGCAGATCGCCGGCGATGTGGTGGCTGTTGGTCCACGGGAAGTCCTTGCGCGTCGACGACACCACGTACTTGGGTTTGGCCCCCAGCTTGACCGCCCACTCGCGCATGGCCGGCGGCGCATCCTCATCGCCGCGGGCGACGGCCGGCCAGTAGCTCTCCATCATCTCGTAGGTGACGCGACCCCACAGCATTGCCCCGCCCTCGTCCATGAGACGGGTGAAAAAGGCGTGCGTCTCGTCGTCGGCGATCCCCTCCTGGTGGTCGACGCAACCGTCCAGGGTGAGGTTGAGGCTGAAGGTGAGGAGTCCCATGGCCGGCGAGTCTAACGCCACTTCTAGGTCGGCAAAGTGCAGCCTCACCCATTTGATCCCGTTGTCTACCGGCAGCGGCACGCTGTCGAGTGCGGCATCAACCAGCTCAAACAGCACCGCGCCATGGCCACCAGGTACGACAAACGCGCCGTCCGCTACGAAGCCACCCTCACCATCGCCGCCATCAACCAATGGCTGCGCGCCTTACGAAACACGGCCTAGGCCCGAGCGTGCTCTAACCCGGCCGATTCTGCTGCTTGATGTACTGGCGCAGGACGGTCAATGGTGCGCCGCTGACGGGCCCGGCGAAGTAGGAGGCCGACCAGAGCCGGTTGGCCCGATAGTAGTGGCGCGGCCAGGTCGGGGAACTCCTGGCGCCTCCGGCGTGAGGACACGCCCTTGAGGCTGTTGACCAGCTTCGACAGGGCGACCTTGGGCGGGAAGTTGACCAGCAGGCTGATGTGGTTGTGCTCGCCGTTGAACTCGACCAGCTCCCACTCGAAGTCGGCGCACACTGCCCGCATGATCTCCTCCATGCGCCTGAGATGTCGGTCACCGAACACCGTGCCGGAACTTTGGTCACGAAGACCAAGTGGGCATGCAGAGCGAAACGCCGTGCCTGCCAGTCGGGGCGGCTCTAGTGTCGGCCATGGATGGTTGACTGTCCGATGTGCAGCTCCGATACAACTACCGCGTCTACCCCACTGCCGGGCAGGAGGAAGCGCTGGCGCGGGCGTTCGGGTGCGCGCGGGTGGTGTTCAACGACGGGCTGCGCGCACGCCAGCGGGCCCGCGAGGCGGGCGAGGCGTACCTGCCGGATGGGGAGTTGTCGAAGCGGGTCATCACCCAGGCCAAGCACAGGCCCGAGCGGGCGTGGCTGGGTGAGGTGTCGGCGGTCGTCCTCCAGCAGGCCCTCGCGGACCTGAACATCGCCTACCGGAACTTCTTTGCCTCGATCAGCGGCAAGCGCAAGGGCCGCAAGGTGACCCCGCCCCGCTTTCGGTCCCGAAAGAACAGCCGGCAGGCCATCCGGTTCACCACCAACGCCCGGTTCAAGGTGCTCGACAACGGCCGGCTCAGGTTGCCGAAGGTCGGGGACGTGGCGGTGCGCTGGTCCCGGCGCCTGCCGGCGGCGCCCACCTCGGTCACGGTCATCCGGGATGCGGCGGGACGGTACTTCGCCTCGTTCGTGGTGGCCACCGCCGACGAACCGCTGCCGCCGGTCGACGCCGAGGTGGGTATCGACCTGGGGTTGACGCACTTCGCGGTCCTGTCCAACGGCAAGAAGGTCACGGCGCCGAAGTTCCTGCGCCGGGCGGCCCGCAAGCTGCGCCGGTTGCAGCAGGACCTGTCCCGCAAGCGGCGGGGCAGCAACAACCGCAAGAAGGCCGTCGTCAAGCTGGCCCGGGCGCACGCGCGGGTGACTGACACGCGGCGGGACTGGCAGCACAAGCTCTCGACACAGTTGATCCGCGACAACCAAGCGGTGTACGTCGAGGACCT